>JAAYZH010000265.1 GCA_012514965.1 Clostridiaceae bacterium
GCCGGCACACACGGCGCTCTGCGGACGGAAGAATTACGTATCTGGGTGTATCGAGAGAACTCATGGAAGCCTACCACGCGTCAGATGATGATCTAGAAGCAATTCCGGGCCAATTGCGCGATATCGAGGGCACAGACGTGGCTCTCATGATTCGCCAGACTTCGCATGGTTCACTGCGAGGCAATCTGCGAAGCCAGCCCGAAATCGATATCCAGGAATTCGCCGCCGAACTGGGCGGCGGCGGTCATCGTAACGCTGCCGGTTTTACTTTGCCGCCGGCGGATCTGGATGCGACTTTGGCTGACCTCGTCGCTCGTCTCGAGAAGAAACTGGAGCAACACTAATTATGTCTGCGAAGATAAATCCACCGCCTCCGCAAGGAGGTATTCTTAACTGCCGCAAGCCCGTGGGCCCGACCTCGCTTTGGCTGGTCAATGAGATCAAAAGGCTCAGTGCTGTCCGCAAAGTCGGTCACTGCGGTACACTTGATCCCTTTGCCGACGGCGTCTTGCCGATCGCACTTGGGCGGGCGACCAATATGATCCGCTACATGGACGACTATGACAAGGTATATCGGGTCTTGATTCATCTGGGTGAAGCTACCGACACCGCGGACCTCAGCGGTTCCGTCATAGGCGGCAGGCTGCCTGCTTCTGAAGAATGCCTGGCCTGGTCAGCGAATGATTTCGCGGTATTGCGTGAGACGATCGGTCAGATGACAGGCCTGATCGAGCAGGAGACACCTGCTTTCTCCGCGGCCAAAATCGCAGGCAGGCCCATGTACGAATATGCACGCGCCGGCATTGCGGTGGAAGGCAAAATCCGGCAGGTAGAGGTGTTCTCTGCAGAACTTCAAGGAGCCGGCTTCGATCTTCAAGAGGATGGTCTCGAAGCACTTGATGAATCTCACTTGCCAGGCGAGGTGTTTTTCCCCGGCACTGAACATGTCGATAAGGGCTTGGACAAGGTAAAATCCGTCCATAAACCGCGATTTTGGCTTGTAGTCGATATTCACTGCTCAAAGGGTACCTACATCCGTACGTGGGCTGCCGAACTCGGACAACGGCTGGGTTGCGGTGCCTACGCAGCCAGATTGCGACGCTTGCGCAGCGGTCCCTATTCTTTCGATGATGCCGTGCGTCAGGAAGATTTGCGTATCATCAAGCAAGAAGGCAGAGGCTTGGCAGAGCTCAAGAGCAGGGGTCTTCTTCGTGACGCCTCAACTGCACGTCCTGACTTTCCTGTGATAGAATTAGATTTAAATAACGCCACGCGAATTTTGCAAGGCAAACAGGTTTTCGGACTTCCGGATTTGTCGGCAGACAGCCACTATCGCGTGTTCTGCAGGGACCTGTTTCTGGGAATAGGCGTTGGTCGTTTGAGTGAAGATACAGGTGTGATTCTGGTAGCTGAAAGGATGTTCACTAGTCTTGAAAACTTTGAAAGTCGATTTGACGAAGGTCTCTAATGAATTATATGACATTCTTCCGCCCGGCCGCCCCCGCGGTATTGCGCTAGGGTACTTTGACGGAGTCCATCGCGGACATCAGGAATTGGTCAGAGTGATGGTACAGCGATCGGCCGAACTGGGTCTGGAGTCGGATGTGTTTTCTTTTGACCGCTACCCGAAGCCGGTGCCCAAGTATGCTATGCTGAACGCCACTTCACCCGGCAACAGTCATCACGATGCTCAGCCTCTTCGCTCGCCTCTGCCGCCCGCGGCGTACGCATTTAAAGGTCTCTTGCAGACAGCGGACCAGCGTGACGAGCAGTTCGCCGCTTTGGGTGTCGATAACATCATTCTGCAGGAATTCAACAGTGAATTTGCCGGTCTATCACCCGAGGAATTTTGCGACCTCATCCTCAGGGACAAGCTCAATACGAAGGTTCTTGTGGTCGGCGACGACTATCGTTTTGCCAAAGCACAGGCAGGGAATATCGAGATGCTTAGCCAATGGGCCGAGACCCATGGTGTTGAACTGCACGTTGTCCCGTCGGTCAGGGCCGAGGGCAAGATTTTGTCCAGCTCCTTGATCAGAGAATATGTTGAAGCGGGACGAATGCCAGAGGCCGGGCGATTGCTCGGACATAGCTTCAGTATTCCGGGCAAGGTTATTCATGGGAAAGCACTGGGCAGGACCATAGGTATGCCGACCGCGAATATCCGCATTCCCTACGGGATGGTTATCCCATCTTATGGTGTCTACGTCAGCCGCACGCGGGTGGGGCAGGCCCACTTTGACTCTGTGACGAACGTCGGCTTGCGACCCACAGTCAATCATACCGACCCTGTACCCCTGGTCGAGACCTGTATTCTGGACCGGGAGCTCGAGCTCTATGACCAGGAGATTGAGGTGGAGTTTCTGGAGCTGATGCGTCCCGAGCTCCGTTTCCCGAGCTTTATCGCGATGTCGAATGAGATTGCCAAAGACCTGGTCAAAGCCAGGGAATGGCATAAAGCGCACGAAAAAGCCTACCTTTATACGCTTGCGCAGGACATCCCCCTCTACGTCGCGCGTTCTAAACGCTTTAATACTGCCTATTTGCAGATCGATGTATATCTGCCGCTCGAGGCCGAACATGCTTCAGAATATGCGCTCCTTAGCCAGGTTTTGACTGCGGTGTCACAAGACTACCCCAGCCGCCCCGAGCTCCAGAGTTTTCTGGACACCCAATACGGAGCGGAGATCAGCGCCGATATAAGTGCCGTGAGCAATCTGCAGAAGATTACCTTCCATATGTCCGCTGTCCACAGCGGCCTTGATGGTTCAAGTCCTTTCGCAAACAGCGTCGGCGTGTTTTTGGATATGCTGCTCAAGCCGGCTCGTGATGATGAGGACCATTTCTTGCCACATATCATCGAGACCGAGCGGCAGAACCTGCACATGGCGCTTTTGGCCGAGGAGAATGATCTCAGCCAATATGCCTATGACAGGGCCAAAGCCCATCTATATTGCGATGGAACTCGTCTGCTGAACCCGTTGGGTGACAAAGACCGTCTGAGCGCGGTCGACAAAACAAGTTTGCGTCAAGCCTGGATGCGAATGCTGGCTGAAGGGCGGATCCATGCTCTGCTCTTGGGCAATATCGGGGATACCAGTATTGCCGACCGGGTAGCGCATGAATTATCTGGGATCCCGCGTTCTCAAACCGCCATGCAACTGGTTGCAGGTCGGAATCCGCAAGTCCGGACCCTGGCAGGTGATAAGAGTATTGTCGAAATCGCGGAAGGGGAGCTGGCTCACGTTGTCGCTGTCTATGATGGTA
>JAAYZH010000266.1 GCA_012514965.1 Clostridiaceae bacterium
ACAGACACGAGCCAGTGGGAAATAAGGGCTTCGAAGAAAAGGGTCGAAATCACAACGAGGCCGCCGAAGAGGCCGATCTTGAGAAGCTTGCTAGATGAGACACGTTTGTTTTCCATCTTTGATCCTCCCATAGCACTGACCTGAGATAACTTTATACATATCCGTCATGACACTCCACTGTATTGCAATTTGCTTTATTTTGAAGCTTGTGAGGCTCCCGGTCGCATTGCAACGGCTGCAGGGAGCTAGCTTTGCTATCATGGTCAAAGAAAAAATCTCACTCGTGCTTGCGCGGGTCAGATGATTGTAATTCATTCGCGCTTTGCGCGTGCCAATGCAGAATTCAGCCGCGCTTGCGCGTGCCAGATGATCGTGATTCAGCCGCGCCCTGCGCGTGACAGATGATTGTGATTCATTCGCGCTTTGCGCTAGGAGCAACGAAATTTTCAGCCTTTCTCTGCGCGGGAAACAAAAAACAAGTAGATTCAACCGCGCCTTGCGCGGGAACAAGAAAGGAACCCATACATGTACGCATTTACACCCTATACCGTTAAAGATCTTACCGTGAAAAATCGCCTTATGATGGCGCCCATGTGCACTTACAGCAGCAACTTCGAAGGCGAAGCTCTCGACTTCCACCGTGTCCACTATGGTTCACGGGCGGTCGGCGGTACCGGACTCATTATCCAGGAAGCCACTGCTGTATTGCCAGATGGCCGAATTTCCGACAGAGACCTCGGTATCTGGGACGACAAGCAGGTCGAAGGCCTGCGTTCGCTCGTGCAGCTGATTCACGACGGCGGCGCGGCGGCCGGCATCCAGCTGGCCCATGCCGGCCGCAAGTGCGGCGTAGCAGACACTCGGACTGTGGCGCCAAGCGCCGTTACCTTCAGCTCTGACTATCCCGAGCCGCACGCCATGGCCCGCGAAGAGATCGCTGAAGCTGTGCGGGCCTTTGGCCGCGCCGCCGCCCGTGCAGCGCAAGCCGGCTACGATCTGCTGGAAATCCACGGCGCTCACGGCTACCTGATCCACGAGTTCCTCTCGCCGCTGTCGAATCTGCGGACAGATGAGTACGGCGGAACCCTTGAGAACCGTGTGCGCTTCCTGCAAGAAGTAGTGGCTGAGATTCGGAGGTTTTGGCCGGCAGAGCGCGCCCTCGCCCTGCGACTTTCCGCGACAGACTACCTGGGAGGCGGACTGACCATCGCGGATACCTGCCAGATCGTTGATCTGGTCAAAGCCGATGTCGACCTCTTCCACTTGAGCAGCGGTGGCCTGCTCCCGGCGCAGATGCCGGTCTTCCCAGGATACCAGGTGGCCTTCGCCGAAACGGTGAAAAAGACTTGCGGCGTCCCGACCATTGCGGTGGGCCTGATCAAATCGATCCACCAAGTCGAAGAGATTCTCGGCAACGAGCGTGCGGATTTCGTTGCCCTGGGCCGCGAGCTCCTGCGCAGCCCTTATTGGCCGATTCAGCACTGCAAACCCGACGCTGAGGCTGGCTGCCCCATCCCTGAGCCCTATCGCCGCGCGTGGTAGCTTCTGAGGCGATAAGACTCTCCGCATGTAGACAACTGATCAATCCCCTGCTGTTTGACAGCACTTAACTGGCTGCGCTGCTCTCTGGCACAGCCAGTTTTGTCCGCAGTCCCCCCCTTCATCTGGCCAAAATTTGCGAAAGTGTGTGCCCGCGTCTTGGAATATCGAAAATTTTGTCCACCGCCCCCCCTGATCTGGACAAAAA
>JAAYZH010000267.1 GCA_012514965.1 Clostridiaceae bacterium
TGATTCAATTGCTGTTGCGAACTATTCGACGCGTCGACAAGATAAGCCTCGCCGCCGCCATCTAGTCGGACCTTGAACCAGCGTTTGCCGTAGATTGTTCCGCCGCCGCTGCGACGCTCGAGGACAGGATAGACTCCGCCTGCTTCACTCTCGCCTAGTAGCGCAGATCCGGCATCCGGACCGCTTCGGAAATTGAATGGTTCCAGAGTAACCACTGCCGCCACGCGATTCTCTCTGTAGAATAGGAAAGCAGCCCCGGCCAAAACCGCAAGCAGGAGCACAAGACAGATCACTTGTAATCGCTTGCCTCGTAAGGTGAAATCTCTCACCACTGCTCTCTCCTCTCCTGCTGCTGCGCTCTCGCGAAATACTTCGCTGCCAGCCTTAGCCGCAGCGCACTTTCGCAATTATAACGCATGCGCGATCGTCCCGCATCGCGGTACCAGGTCAGGTCTGCGGGGCTACGTCACCGTGCCTGAGCTTGTCAAGCGACAGGCTGAAAGCAGGCGCGAATTCGGCTAGAAACACTTCTACCTCAGGCATCTGCATAGCCTTGAGTTTACTCAACGTAGACACCATCGCCTCCCGAAACTCCTGATTGCCCTGCGACAGTTCGCTTTGGCACTTCACATAGGCTGAGAGCTTATCAGCAGCCTTCACCATTCTTGTTATCGCGTGTTCGGTCGGGTCCGTTTCCGCGGCTGAAGGTTCAGCCAAGAGCGGCGCATAGGCCGTTCGCAGATCTTCCGGCAACATGTGGAGCAGGTCCGCACTCGCGAGTGCTTCAATCTTCTTGTACGCAGTCTGCAGCTCCGGATCATGATATTTCACAGGTGTGGGTAAATCCCCGGTTATAACCTCCGAAAGATCATGATAGAGAGCACGGGCCATGACCTCACGCTCATCAAGCCGGGGCACAAGCTCGGGGAAGCGCACTTTGCGAATAACGGCCAGACCGTGCGCGATCACGGCAGTCTGGAAACTGTGCTCAGCCAGATTCTCCGTCTGGGCATTACGCATCAAACTCCAGCGCTGAATGTAGCGCGTGCGATCTGTCATCGCAAAAAAGGCTTGTTCTTTGGCCATTCTACTTCCCTCCCGGAGCTAAGTTAGCGGAATTTGCCAGCATCTTCTTCTCGCCGCTGGTTTCAAACGCAATACGCAAGATGGCATCGCCGGCCACCGGCTCGACGGCCAAAACCCGGCCCAACCCATGTTTGGCATGGCGTACCCTATCCCCTTTGCGAATATCCTCAGCCCGCAAATTGCCGGCCTTGGGAATCTTGATCTTTTCACCTGCACTCAGCTGACTGCGGAAATCCTGTACCGGTGAAGCTGTCTTAGAGAAGCCGAATTTCGGTCCTCCGCCTGTCTGGACCGCCGCCTGCCGCTCGGCAGACAGATCCTTGTCCCGCCTGCTTTGGCTGCTAAAGTTCGACCCACCCAGATCCAGCACATCTTCCGACGGCAGTTCTTCCATAAAACGGGAGTGGACGTAACGCTCGGTTCGACCGAAAATCAGACGCGCGTCGGAAGCGCTGAGGTATAACTTCTTGCGTGCCCGCGTGATCGCGACATAGGCTAGCCTGCGTTCTTCCTCCAGAGCAGCCGGATCCATCTGAGAGCGGTAGCCGGGGAAAATCCCCTCTTCCATCCCCACCACGAAGACCAGACTGAACTCCAGACCCTTTGCGCTGTGAATCGTCATGAGCTTGACGAAGTTATCGTCTTCGGCATCGGCATCAGAATCCGCGTCAGAGTGGAGCGCTGCCTGATCCAGGAATCGGACAAGTATCTGCAAGAGGGTCTCCGGTTCGGGTTCCGCTGGCTCGCTTCCGGGTGACACCACCGCTGCTTCTTCACCATTGAGGGCGGCCAGTTCTGCTGCTGTGAAGTCCCAGATCTCAGCTTGATTCGGTTGCTGCTGAAACGTTACGGCTTCAGAGAGCAGTTCCTTCATGTTTTCGAGACGGTTGTAGGCCTCTTCGCGACCCTTCTCCTGATGGTCGATAATATCCTGCACCATGCCCGACTCGTTTTGGACGTACTCAATGTATTGGGCCAAAGAAAAGTCTTCTTGCAGGAGAGTTCGCTGCATGCGGCCGATCAAATGTACAAACTCTGTGATCCTTGCAGCCGCCCGTGACAATGAAGGGATCTCAGCGGCATGAACGCAAATCTCCATGATTGAAACATTATTCTCAAGAGCCAAACGCTGCAACTCGGCAATCGTCGTTTCACCGATGCCGCGCCGCGGTACCAAGACCGCGCGCTGAAAAGCAACGTTATCTCTGGGGCTGGTAATGAGATTCAGGTAGGCCAGTGTATCCTTGATCTCTTTGCGGTCAAAAAAGCGCAGGCCGCCGTAAATCTTGAAAGGTATGCCCGCTCGCTGCAAGCTGAATTCCAAGTTACGCGACAGGGCATTGATGCGGTACAGAATCCCCACATCGCGGAAATTTATATCGCCGCCTGAGACCAGTCTCGCGATTTCGCGGGCAATAAAATTCGCTTCTGCCTGCTCATCCTGCATAGCCAGCCGCGTGATCTTCTCGCCCTCGCCTTCCGCTGTCCAGAGTTTCTTGTCCTTACGCGCAGCATTATTGTGGATCACCTTGTTCGCGGCACGCAGAATATGACCGGTGGAGCGATAATTCTGCTCAAGCTTTATCACGGCGCAGGGCGCGAAATCCTTCTCAAAATCCAGAATATTCTGAATGTCAGCCCCGCGAAAAGAATAGATTGACTGGTCATCGTCACCCACGACGCAGAGGTTGCGGTGTTCCTTTGACAGGAGGCGAATCAGCTCGTACTGCGCGCCATTCGTATCCTGATATTCATCTACCATAATGTAATGGAAACGATCCTGATAAAGGGCCAAAACCTCCGGCTGCTCATGAAATAGCTTAACGGCGTAGTAGAGCAGGTCATCAAAGTCCATGAGATTGTTCTGCAGCATCCGATCCTGATAACGCTTGTAGACAATGGCGACCTTGCTTTTCCAGAACTCGCCGCCTGCTTCGCGGGCATAATCCTCAGGGCTGAGCAGCTGATTCTTCGCAGCGGAAATACTGCTGTGAATCCGTCTGGGCTCAAACGTCTTCTCATCGAGATTCAAGTCCTTGACGATGGCCTTCACCTGAGACAACTGATCGGCGCTGTCCGCGATCGAAAAATTGCGTGTAAAACCCAGATGCTGCGCAAAGCGGCGCAGAACTCTCGCCATCATCGAGTGAAAGGTGCCTATCCACATGCCGGAGGTTGCGTTGCCAAGCAGACCTTCCACGCGATCCAGCATCTCACGGGCGGCCTTGTTCGTGAATGTGATCGCCAAAATAGACCTGGGCGAAATCCCTTTTACCTGAACCATGTAAGCGATGCGATGTGTAATGACACGTGTTTTACCTGAACCTGCGCCGGCCAAAATCAAAAGCGGTCCCTCGCTATGCAGAACGGCTCGCTTCTGCTCTGGGTTTAGCCCGCGCAGCAATGCTTCCTCCTGCCCGTTCGGGCCTCCTGAATATGTGTGTTGTGAATCTGTCATGCCGTTCTCCTCTCCTGTGAACATCTATTTTATAATAAGACGGCCGACTATGGGGTACTAAAAAAAGGACCGGAGCGCGCTCCGGTCCTGTAGGATATGAACAATCAGGTAACAATGATTCTAGAGACGGGTGTAATCAGTCAGCATAATCAGGTTCTATAACACCGTAATTGCCATCCCGGCGTTTGTATACCAGATTCACTCGACCGGTAGAATCAGATAAGTACAGGAAAAATGTATGGCCCAGCAATTCCATCTGCAAGGCAGCTTCTTCCTGTGACATAGGAGCCAGTTCAAAGCTCTTGTGGCGGAAACGATCCGCGCTGAGCACATCCCCATCACCGGGCCCCACTGCCTCGGCAGCCTCCTCTTCATCGGCGGCAGTCTCATTCGCCAGGTATTCCTTCATGTAGGAATAGTCGTGATTGCGCTTTACGATCTTGGTCTTGTGTTTGCGAATCTGACCCTCCAAAACACCCACGGCCAAATCAAGTGCCGTGAAAACATCCGCGGCACTTCTCTCCGCTCTGTAGATGTGTTTGCGGATAAAGAGGGTTATCTCCACTTTACGCAATTCCGGGCTTTCTGAGGTGCATTTGACCTGGCAAAGCACATCGTCAGCAAAATAGCGCTGAAACTTCTCCAGTTTCTTTGTAATGCGTCTTTCTAGCTGCGGGCCGATCCTCATCCCTTTACCCTGAATCTCAAGCTTCATACGCAATACCTCCTTCTACTTCTGTTATATTTATCTTACAGATACACACTGAAGTTTTCAATCGTCTTTGTGACAGTTCCACAAAAATCACTGAAAATCATGATTCTGACGAATTCCACCAGCCAAAACTATACTAAAAGAAAACAAGAGTATCGACACCCGCAGGCGTCGATACTCTTATGCGTACAATTCAGATTAGGCTGCGCAGTCTGGCTGCTTATTCGTTGTCCTTGGCATAGACATACTTCAGCAGGTCAACAACGCGATTGGAATAACCCCACTCATTGTCATACCAGGAAACGATCTTGAAGAAGCGCTTCTCACCCTTGAGGTTGTTCTGGAGGGTAGCCAGAGAATCATAGATGGAAGACTTCGGATTGTGGATGATGTCGGTAGAGACGAGCTCATCCTTGCTGTAAGCCAGAATGCCCTTCATATAGGTCTCAGATGCATTCTTCAGCAGCTGGTCAATCTCTTCGATGGAAGTATCCTTCTCAGAGCGGAAGGTCAGGTCAACGACTGACCCGGTCGGGGTAGGCACGCGGAAAGACATACCGGTGAGCTTGCCCTTCGTAACCGGCAGTACTTCGCCGACGGCTTTAGCTGCGCCGGTAGAGGAAGGAATGATGTTGATAGCAGCAGCACGTCCGCCTCTCCAGTCCTTCTTCGAAACACCGTCAACGACCTTCTGGGTAGCGGTATAAGAATGGATGGTGGTCATCAGACCGGTCTCAATGCCGATACCTTCCTTCAGCAGAACATGCACGACAGGAGCCAGGCAGTTCGTGGTGCAGGAAGCGTTCGAAACGACATTGTGTTCTGCCGGGTTATATTCGTTCTCATTGACGCCCATGACGATGGTCTTGACGCCGCCCTTGCCGGGTGCGGAAATGATAACCTTCTTGGCTCCGGCTTCCAGATGGCCACCGGCAGTGTCGAGTGCGTTGAAGATACCGGTAGACTCGATGACATATTCAACACCGAGTTCTTTCCAAGGCAGCTGAGCGGGGGACTTAGCGGCGGCGACACACTTGATCTTGTCACCATTCACTACGAGAACGTCGTTCTCTTCGACTTCAGGAGAGCTCTTCTCTGTGGTGATTTCACCGGTGAAAGGTCCCTGGACACTGTCATATTTGATCTGATAGGCAAAGTAATCCGCATCTGTGGAGACATCGGTCACTGCGACTAGATCAATCTCTTTGCCGAGCAAGCCCTGATCGTACATTGCGCGGAATACCAGACGACCGATACGGCCAAAACCATTGATACCTACTTTAATTGCCATGTTTTTCCTCCTATTGGACTCGCTAGAGCCTTTGTTACATCTCGTGTACGTTTGTACCTTTATATGATAGTTGAAATCGCTCGATTTTTCAATAAAGAACGTACAAAAAACTATAATAGACTATTCGATATTTTCGTGTTCAAGCTTCATAATACTGCTGAATTGGCCAGATTATCTAGGGATTCGAACAGAGATTTCACGAGCATTTGATAAATTTTTATTCTACTTGTTAAATTATGAACAATTCGAAAATTCCAGTGAATTGAGAGGCATCTGGAAAAGTCCAGCCTGCCGTCAGGTTTTGTGAGGGGTAGTTGTGGCAACTTTCGCCGGTATTCGTCCGGGGAGGCGTGCAGCCGTTTTCAGGGGGCGCTGTGACAAGTCTATCAGTGGCTTCGAAATTAAATGCTAGTCACGGTTTTTTCGCGGGTGGCGGGCATTCTGACGGATTCTGGCTGCTTCTGCATCCTCTTCCGCCAATTCCTTCTCGACCTTATCCAGATCGAATCGAGCGGTGAATTTGCGAACTCCGGGAGCTGTCGAATCATTTTCGAAATCCGTATGCTCTGCTTCTTCTTTCGGAGAGACATGTGGCGAGCGTACCGAAGCTTCACGACTGCTGCGCCAATTAGCTTCTGCTTCGCCGAGGAGACTTTCTTGTAACTGCTCAGTCCCATCTTCGTCTTCATCATCACCGAACAAAGCCGAACCAACTGCAGATGATATATCCTGCTTAACACGCCCATTCCCTGTTGACGAAGCTGATTCGTCATACACATTGTGATTCTCCCCTGACTGACGGAAATTCAGTTTTTCAGGAGGGATCTCTTTGTCTTGGACTCGTTTACTGGACCACGATCGCATAAGAATATAAATTACTGTAACCGTCGGAACGCCGAGGAGCAGTCCTACAAAACCGAATAGTTTCGAGCCAAACGTAACCGAGAGGAAAACGAAGATCGAAGGCAGTCCAACTGACTTACCTACCACACGCGGATAGATAAAATTGCCATCAATGTTCTGAGTAACCATCAGCATTAAAATAAACCACACCGCCTGAATCGGGGACTCGACAAAAATCAAGAGGAATCCAAGGGCACCTGCAGTCACTGCACCAAAAATCGGGATCAAGGCACCGACCGCAACAAGGACAGAGATAGTAAGTGGATAGGGAAAACTAAAAA
>JAAYZH010000268.1 GCA_012514965.1 Clostridiaceae bacterium
ATATCCGAGTTATCCAAGCGGAGTGGCCGCACAACTCGGTTTTTTGCCACGATTCGGGGTTCCGAGGGCAAATATCCGAGTTATCCAAGCGGAGTGGCCGCACAACTCAGGATTTTGCCACGATTCGAAAAGGTAGTGGCCGGAACAGCTCCCAAGTGGACAAATCTCACGTTTATCGGAGCACCGACCATAGATTAACGTCATTTTGGGCCAGAATCACAGCCAAAAGAACATGTTGGGCGATTGTCCGAACGCTGCCACGAATAATCGACTTTTCGGGCCAGTACCGCAGACAAATGGACGAAAAGCCGGCACAGCCAAGAAAAAGTCGAAGCATTACACCCCGACTTTATCTTTGTCCCCTAGACGTCTGATGAAACTTCCGGCTGGGATGACTTCGTATCGATCTCCTGGCTCCAGGTCTGCGCGCAAAAGGCTGAAGGGCATCGTGGGGTGTCTGGTGTCGGCGATGTCACTGCCACTCTCATCGAGGATCCTGCTGATCGTCAGACTGAGATTGCGTCCCCGAGGACGAATGATATCCACCGTCTCACCTAGGTTAAGCTTGTTTCTCTGCTCACAAGCGATCAGGCTGCCTTCTGAGGCGTCCGTGATGACTCTGGCGCATACGGCTGCCACACGATGGTAGGACACGTCAGATTCGATCTTGGCGTCTTCACGCGGACGGGCAAAATAGTATCCGGTATCATAACTGCGGTGGACCAGCTGATCGAGCTCTTCCTGCCACATAGGATCGGGCCTGAAAGCATCACCGACTTCTCCGTACAAGTCGATCGCTTCTCGGTAGACTTTGGCCGTGATCGCGGCATAAAATGAGCCTTTCATGCGTCCTTCAATCTTAAAACTGTTGATACCGGCCCGGACCAGCTCCGGAATGTGATTGACCAGGCAGAGATCCCGCGAGTTAAAAAACAGGCTGCCGCTGTCATCTTCTTCGATGAAGAGCTGATGCTCGGTCTGGTTTTCGTGAACCAGTCGCCAGGTCCAGCGGCAAGGCTGTGCGCATTCGCCGCGATTGGCGTCACGGCCTGTCAGGGCGTTCGATAACAAGCAGCGACCCGAGTAGGCCATACACATGCTGCCATGGACAAAAGCTTCCAGTTCCAGATCGGCCGGCACTTCCCGGCGGATGCTGATGATCTCCTCGAGACTGAGTTCGCGGGCCAAAACAATGCGTCTGACACCCAGGGCATACCAGAAGTTGCATGATGCGCTGTTGCATGTGCTCGCCTGTGTGCTGAGGTGGATTTCCAGGCCTGGTGCTTCGCGTCGTACGGTCGCGAAAACACCTGGATCAGAAACAATCACCGCATCAGCGCTGTATTCTGCCAGCTTGCGGACGTAGACAGGCAAAAATGGCAAATCTTCCTCGTGGGCAATAATATTCAGAGTCACGTAAGCCTTGGCACCCTGCTCGTGCGTAAAAGCGATGGCCTCGGCTAACTCGTCATCATTGAAACTGGCTTTGGCGGCGCGCAAGCCAAAGCGCTCTCCTGCAAGGTACACTGCGTCGGCACCAAAGGTCAGCGCAGCCTCTAGTTTCTCTCGACTGCCGGCGGGCAGCAAAAGCTCAGGCAACGCTTTGGCAAGGCGGACTTGATTCCGTGATATTTCTGACATATGGACTTTCTAATCTAGTGCGGCAATCTGGCAGGACAAGCTCAAGCTGCAATTAGTCTCTCGGGTTGCTCCAGTTGCCGGAATACTCTTCGATGTTGGCCTCATGGCCGGCCAGTGTACTTGCAAAGGCATTCGTACCGTCGCCTTTGGCCACAAAGAACAGTAAATTAGGTTCTTCTGTATCCGGGTATAGCGCAGCCTGAATGGCTTCGACACCGGGGTTGCAGATCGGCCCGGGCGGCAAACCGCCGTATTTATAAGTGTTGTAGGGGTTCTCCAGAGCAATATCCGCCGCTGTGGCCGCCCAGACCTTGGGCTGACCGTTCAGCTGACGCAAGTAGTTCGTGGTCGCGCACGACTGCATCATCATCTCGCGATTCATGCGATTGTGGAACACGCGGGAAACCTTGTACTGCTCGGCTACTACACCGCTCTCGTTCTGAATGATCGAAGCAAGGGTCAGAACCTTGTCCAGCGACATACCCAAAACACTGGCTCTTTCCTTCATCTCCGGTGTGATTTTGCGGTCAGCGTTGCGCAGGAAAGTCCTGATGATATCTACTTCGGAGGCGTTGAGGTCGAACTGATACGTATCCGGAAACAGATAACCTTCGAGTGCGAAGATGCGCTCTTCGACGTCGGTGGGGATGTTCGTGACAAAGCTGTACTGCGTAAAGAGCGATGGTGAGTCGACCAGGCGGTCCATCTCCGCTTCATCAAAATTCACGCCGGCTTCAGCAAGGCGACGCTTGATATCAATATACGAAAAACCTTCCGGAAAAGTAATCCAAGTCGTCTCCGGGGGCAGGGCCAGATTGTGCATGATCTCGTTATAATCCATGTCCTTGAGGACAAAGTGTGTCCCCAGCTGGTAGCGGCCGTCAAAGCCGTTCAGCTCTGCCATTACAACGAATGGCAAAGTCTGGTCTATGACACCCTTGCTCAGCAAAATCTCGGCAATGTCCTTGGAATCTTGACCCGGTTCAATGAAAATTTCAACTGCTCCGGGTGTATCCTGCTTCACATGACGAGGCATCTTATACTTCTCCTCGTCATCAGGTGCAGTCGTTGTGGGGCGCACTACGTTGCCCTCAGCATCCGTAGCGGAAGGCTCAGGCATGGCTTCGGCGCGTCGTGACGCCTGCTGCATGGACTCTATAGCCTGGGCGCGCTCATTCTGCGTGGCAATGAAGCCGAAACCCAGCCTGAATCCTATGAACAAGGCCAGAACGATCGCGACAATAATTACAAAGATTACAATGATTCGGTTGATCTTGGCTGATAACATCTTGCCCTCCTGTCGCTGAGCGGATTACTCTTCGACAGATAGTTTGCGACGCGAACGCTGCTTCGCGCGCTGATCGGTGTTCAATATCTGCTTGCGCAGACGGATACTCTGCGGAGTGACCTCGATCAACTCGTCATCGGCCACGAACTCGAGAAATTGTTCAAGACTAAACTGTGTAGGTGTGACCAGTCTCAGCGCGTCATCAGATCCGGAAGCACGCATGTTCGTTACATGCTTCTTCTTGCAGACATTCACGGAAATATCGTCACTCTTCGTCGTGCGGCCTACTACCATACCCTCATACACAGGTGTACCGGCGCTGATAAAAAGCTCGCCCCGTTCTTGAGCGGCATGCAAGCCATAGGTGACGGCCTCACCCGATTCTGTCGCGACCAGGACACCGGCGCTTCGGGTATCAATCTCACCCTTCCACGGCTCAAAGTCCTTAATAACGGAGTTCATTATACCATTGCCCTTTGTGTCGGTCAAAAACTCGCTCCGGTAGCCAATGAGGCCTCTGGACGGAATGGTAAAGATCATGCGTGTGTATCCGCGACGGGGTGGCTGCATGGCAGTCATCTCGGCTTTGCGCGAACCCAGCTTCTCGATGACGGTACCGACATATTCTTCGGGAACATCTATATAGAGTTCTTCTACCGGCTCCATTTTTTGGCCATCAACTTCTTTGAGAATCACCTGAGGCTTGGACACCTGGACTTCGTAACCCTCACGGCGCATCGTCTCAATTAAGATGGACAGGGAAAGCTCACCGCGGCCTTTGACCACGAAAGCGTCAGGAGAATCGGTTTCAGCCAGCAGCATGCTGACATTCTTCTCCATTTCGCGGAACAGGCGGTCACGCAGATGACGCGAAGTCAGGTACTTGCCTTCACGGCCGGCCAAAGGCGAGTCGTTCACACTGAAGGTCATGGCAATCGTAGGCTCATCGATCTGGACGAAGTCCAGAGGCTCCGGCGTGTCAATACGGCAGAAAGTCTCGCCGATTTCACAGCCGCTGATCCCAGCCACGCAGACAATTTCGCCCACTTCGGCACGCTCAACGGGTACACGGGACAAGCCTTCAAAGCGCATCAGCTTCACAACTTTACCCCTGGAAAAGCCTTCTTCACCCATCTTGCAAATCGCGACTTGCTGACCTGCTTCGATGACACCGCGCTCGATGCGACCAATCGCGATGCGGCCCACATAGGCGTCGTAATCAATGTTGCTGATCAACATCTGGAGAGGAGCATCCACATCCCCCTTTGGAGCGGGAACTTCCTCCAGGATCATGTCGAGCAAGGGCAGCATTGTACCTTTGCCATCTTCAGGGAGATCAGCGATGTCTTTGACCGCATAACCTTCACGCGCTGAGGCATACACCACTGGGAAATCCAGCTGGTCTTCGCTGGCGTCCAGCTCAATGAAGAGGTCGAGTACCAGATCCAGTACCTCTTCGGGACGCGAATCCGGCCGGTCGACTTTGTTGATAACTACGCAGACCTTGAGGCCGAGATCCATGGCCTTGTGGAGGACAAATCGAGTCTGGGGCATGGGGCCATCGAAAGCATCGACGATCAGGAGCACGCCGTCGACCATCTTGAGAACGCGTTCTACTTCGCCGCCGAAGTCCGCATGACCGGGCGTATCGACGATGTTGACGCGGGCCTTACCGTATTGAATGGAAGTATTTTTCGCAAGAATCGTAATGCCGCGTTCGCGTTCCAGATCATTGGAGTCCATAACACGGGTCTGTACTTGCTCGTTGAGGCGGAATGTTCCCGCACCGCGCAGCATGGCGTCGACCAAGGTGGTTTTGCCGTGATCAACGTGGGCAATGATGGCGATATTTCGCAGGTTTTCTGTGGCTTCACTCATGAAGTAGTATCCTTCTTTCCTTTTTCGCGCAAGATAAAGCGTATGGAGGTTCCGCCAAAGCCAAATGCGCGGCGCAATTGATTTTCTAAATAACGTTCATAGCTGAAGTGCAGGAGGTCGACGCTGTTGACAAACAAGATGAATGTCGGCGGTTCCACAGACACTTGAGTAGCGTAAGAGATCTTGAGGCGGCGGCCCTTGTAACCAGGGGCCTGCAACATCTGCTGCGCTTCACCGATGAGGTCGTTGAGACGACCGGTCGGAATGCGTTTGCGACAATTCTGAGCTACCTCAACTATGGTAGCAAAAAGCTGGTCAACTTTCTTTCCCGTTTTCGCTGAAATAAACAAAATTTCCGCGTAAGGCATGAATGCAAAAGTTTCTTGCACCTGACGCTTCATTTCCTCTGCTGTTTCAGCCTTTTCTTCAGCAGGCAGATCCCATTTGTTCACACAAATGACGATGCCTTTGCCGGCGTTGTGCGCTAAACCGGCGATTTTCGTGTCTTGCTCGGATACGCCTTCAGCACCGTCAATCAAGAGTACACAGACATTCGCCTTCTCAATTGCAGCGGTGGCGCGCATGATACTGTATCGTTCCAAAATGTCATCGATGCGGCTTTTGCGGCGCATACCGGCAGTATCTACCAGGATAAAGCTGCCATGTTCGTTCTCAATCGGCGTATCTGTCGCGTCTCGGGTGGTCCCGGGAATGTCGGATACAATGGCCCTGTCCTGGCCCACCATACGATTGACAAGTGATGATTTGCCCACATTCGGCTTGCCGATGATGGCTACGCGAATCACGCTGTCCTCATCGCCATTGTCTTCCTCTTCAGGGAAAAACTGCATGACCTCATCCAGCAAATCTCCGATTCCTAGGCCATGCGCCGAGGAGATCGCAAACAGCTCCGAAAAGCCGAGGCCATAAAAATCATAGAAGCTTAGCGGCGGATCACCTGGCAAATCGCACTTGTTTACGGCAACCAGCACAGGCTTGCCCGAACGTCGCAAAATATCAGCGATATCCTGGTCAGCCGGCTGGAGGCCGGTTTTCGCGTCGACCATCAAAATAATGACGTCAGCGGTTTCCATGGCGATTTCCGCTTGCAGACGCATCTGCTTGAGAATGACATCTTCAGACTCCGGTTCCAAACCCCCGGTATCTATCAAAGTAAATTCACGGTCCAGCCACTCGACTCGGGTGTAGATACGGTCGCGGGTCACACCCGGCGTGTCATCGACGATGGAGATTCTTTCTCCGGCTAGGTAGTTAAAAAAGCTCGATTTCCCCACGTTGGGGCGGCCGACGATTGCGGCGATTCCTCTTCTCATAAGGTATAGACCTTTCCTTTTCTGATGCCTTTCTCGAGACCTTCGGCGTCAGCCTCGGTCACAAGGGCAGGCACGCCCAGCTCTGTTTCCAGGCGGGTGACCGTCCAGTCATCCAAAAATACTTCTTCTCCCTGGCGGAGCATCACGTCACCGAGGAGAACCAGGGTTTTGCGGCCCTGATCGAGGCTGCTCCGGACCGCATCACGCAGTCCCTCGCAGATATCCTGACCGGTCAAAAGCCCTGATACAGTAATGCTTTCACCGAAAAACCGGTTGAGGATGGGATGGAGAACGAGCTCAACACCCATCAGCTCCGCCATTTGGCCGCATAGTGGCTCAATAAAGGGCGCTGCCGCTGTCCCCACAGGCATGTGGAAAGTAAACGGAACCGAGGTATCCGCTCCATCTTCCGCGCTCCTGCGTCCGGCTAGACGCCTGAGTCTGGCCAAACGTCTCGCCATCTCATCTCTGAATAAGGCCAGAAGACCGATTCCATTCTCCAGCTGCGGAAAACCTTCATAAGCCTCTGCTTCGGGAATAGGCATTCCGGCCATTAGGTAAAATTCGTCAGCGGGAAAGAGTA
>JAAYZH010000269.1 GCA_012514965.1 Clostridiaceae bacterium
CTCGAATCCTGCGGGTCCCGCAGATTCAACGGACAGGTAAGCCTATGAAAAACTTCGCCGGTCTGCATCCAGCTGCGCAATTCCTCTTTTACGGGGTCTTGCTCAGCCTGACCTTGCTGCTGGAGCACCCGGCCTCTCTCCTGCTGATCTGGCTGGCCGCGATACTGGCTTTGCGGCCCGTGGCGGAAGGCAAACTGTGGATAGGGCTGGCCCTGCTGCCGCTGTTTTTCGCCTTGCCGACTGCGTTGCTGAATGCGCTATTCCGCCATTATGGTTTGCACATTCTCTGGTACTTCCCATCAGGCAATGCCCTGACGCTGGAAGCGATCCTGGATGGGGCGCAGGCGGGTTTTCGCCTGGGCCTGGCCATGCAATGGCTGCACCACCTCTACAGAACGCTGGAGAGCGACCGAATTCTCTACTTGTTTTCGGCCTTTCCGACGTTTTCGCTGCTCTTGACGCTGGTTTTACGTTACCTGCCGCGTTTTAGCGCTGAGGCAAGAAGCCTGGCTGCCCTGCACAAGCTGCGGGATCGCGGGGCAAAGCAGCCCCTGGGCAGGCGTTTGCGCCGCCAGGCCTCGCTGCTGGCTGCCTTGAGCGGCTGGGCAATGGAAAGCAGCATTCTCACGGCGGATGCGATGCAGGCGCGCGGCCTGGGGCTGCCGGTCAAGGCCACGCGCTACCGGCTCTACAGCTGGCGGCGGGGCGATGTTTGGGCCGTGGTCACACTGGTCTTGTTAAGCGGCGTGAGCCTATACCTGGGACTGCAGGGCCGCCTGCCCGCGACTTATAACCCCTATCTAAGCCTCCCCTCCTGGACGGCCGGGGACGTTCTGTACTTGGCCTCGGCAGGGCTGATCGCGTTCCTACCGTTTTTGATCGATCTAGGAGGTAGCGTCCGTTGGACTTACTCAAGGCAGAAAATTTAAGCTTCGCTTATCCGGATCAGCCCTTGCTCTGGGAGAATCTCACCTTTAGCCTGCCCAAAGGCAGTTTTACACTCCTGGCCGGAGCGGGTGGTTCGGGCAAGAGCAGCTTGCTGCGGCACTTGGTGCACAAACTTGAGCCTTTTGGCCACAAGAGCGGGCACCTTTACTTCTCCGGTACGCGGCTCGTCCGGCTGCCTGCCTGGATGCGGGTGCAGAAAATCGCTTTTGTGATGCAAAATCCGGAGGATCAGATTGTTACGGACAGCGTGTGGCATGAGCTGGCCTTTGGCCTCGAAAATCAAGGGGTAGATCCGCAGACCATGCGGCTGCGGATCGCGGAAATTGCGAATTTCTTTGGCATGCAGACATGGTTTCAGCAGAGATGCGACCAGCTGTCGGGCGGCCAAAAACAGCTTCTCAATCTGGCGGCGGTCTTGCTGCTGCAGCCAGAGCTACTGGTGCTCGATGAGCCTTCCGCCCAGCTGGACCCGATCGCGGCCGATGAATTCTTCCACATTCTGCAGCGGGTGAACCGCGAGCTGGGGGTGACCATTCTGATGACGGATCACCGACTGGGTCGCATGCTTCCCCTCGCCGACCGGGTTCTTCTTCTCGAGGACAAAGGTTTGCGGGCATTTCGTTCGCCGCGTGCTTTCGCTGCGGCTCTGCAGGCTGAACAACACCCTCTCAGCCTGGCCTTGCCGGCTGCTGCCCGGATCAGTTTCGCGCTGGCACCGGACAATGACCCGTTGCCGGTGCTGGAGGTGCGTGAAGTCCGTGAGCAACTTGCACATGCGTTCGCGGCGCATGCTGTTACCGCGCCCGTACCGGAAGCAGTTGCGCAGCCGGCCGACAAGCCGCCCGCCCGGCTGCTGGCACGCCTCGATGAGGTGAGTTTCTCCTACAGCAAACACGGAGACCCGGTCCTGGATCACCTGTCCCTCGACATTGAGGCGGGCAAATTCCTCGCTGTGCTGGGAGGCAACGGCAGCGGCAAGTCGACCCTGCTGGCGTGCCTGGCCGGCCTCCTCCGCCCGCAAAGCGGCCGCATTCATTTCTACAAGGATGGTGTCAAACCGCTGTTTGGGCGGGGTGAAGCCCCACTTACCGCGCTCCTGCCGCAAAACCCTCGTCTGCTGTTCGCCCGCGAAAGCGTGATCGAGCAGATGGAGGAGATCTGGCAAGAGCTGACGCCGGCAGCGCGCCGTGACAGCGCACGCTTGCTCGGCTACACAGAGGAGGCGTTTTCTCCTCTCGTGCTGCTGGAGGCAATGGATCTTGGGGATAGAGCGCAGTTTCATCCCGGCGACCTGAGCGGCGGCGAGCTGCAGCGCGCGGCCCTGGCCACGGTCCTGCTCTACGGGGCAGAGCTCTTGCTCCTGGATGAGCCGGGCAAGGGCCTGGACGCTGAAGATCTGGCCCATCTGGGTGAGATTCTGGACCGGCTGCGCAGCCGCGGCATTACCATCGTCGCCGTGTCGCACGATCTGGAGTTCTGCGCGGCCCACGCTGATACCTGTGCCTTGCTGTTCCGAGGTGAGACCGCTGCGGTGGCCGAGCCGCACGCCTTCTTCAGCGGGCACTACTTCTACACCACAGACGCCTGCCGGGCTGCTGCCGGCTTTCTGCCCGGCTGTATTACAAGTGAGGAGGTGGTCTCGACATGGCAACAAGTCGCTTCGTCGTAAAGCACAAGGCTGCCTGGGCTCTGCTCCTCTTGCCTGCACTCACCGTTCTTCTGTGGTTAGCGCTGTTTCCGGATCAATACTTCCTGGTTGCTGTTTTATTAGTGGTCGAAGTCCTGGCCTTGTGGCTGCTCTACCTGGAATTCGAGAAACCGTCGCCCCGGGAGCTGGCCTTGATGGCAGCTTTGGCTACGCTGGGTGTGGCGGGCAGGGCGCTCTTCTTCTTTGTACCGCAAGTGAAACCCACAGCCGCGATTGTCCTGATCAGCGGACTGGCCTTAGGCAGAGCACCGGGCTTCACGATCGGCCTGCTCACCATGTTCTTGTCGAACTTTCTCTTTGGCCAAAGCATCAGCACACCCTTCCAGATGCTGGGCATGGGTCTGGTAGGCTTTGCGGGCGGCTTCTTCGCGAAACGCGAAAGACCTCTGTCCCTCCCCTTGGTGGCCGGACTGGGTTTTGGCCTAACCTTCTTACTCTACGGACTGCTGGTGGACAGCGGCAGCGCCCTCTTCCTCTATCGCTGGCAAGGCAACGTCGGCGTCTGGTCCGTGTACCTGGCCGGAATTCCCTTCAACTTCGTGCACGCTCTCTCTACTGCTGCCTTCTTATTCTTCCTCTCACCTCTCTTGACGCGCCAATTGACCCGTATTTGCCGCAAATATGGTCTATTTAGGTCGAGAATGTTAGAATAATTCAGATAAACATCGTATACTCTCGCAACTCCATCATCAGAAAGGAAACTTTCACATGGACGACCTACAGCTCAAACAAGTAATCGAGAAAGTCCGCAAGAATATTCAGAGTGTTGTCATAGGCCAAAGCAAGGCCGTCGATCTCCTCTTGATCGCACTCGTCAGCCGCGGCCATGTTCTCCTTGAGGATGTGCCGGGTATCGGCAAGACTACTTTGGCCTCCGCCCTGGCCCGTTCGCTGAATCTCAGCTTCAGCCGTATACAGTTCACACCGGATGTTATGCCCTCTGATATCACGGGTTTCAACATGTATAACCCGAAAGAAGGCGAATTCACCTTCCATCCCGGCGCTATTATGGCGAATCTGGTCCTGGCCGACGAAATCAACCGCAGCTCGCCGAAAACGCAATCCAGCTTGCTTGAAGCAATGCAGGACAGACAGGTGACGGTCGACGGCGTATCCTATCCCCTGCCGGAGCCCTTCATGGTGGTGGCTACGCAGAACGCGGTCGAACAGATCGGTACCTACCCGTTGCCGGAGGCCCAGCTGGATCGGTTCATGATCAAGTCGAATCTCCGCTACCCCTCGCCTGCCGAAGAAGTTCAGATCTACGCGATGCACGCCGGACACTCTCCGCTGCTGGACCTTGAGACGGTTATGACGACCGAAGAGCTGCTGGCCTTGCAGGAAGCCGCGATCAATATTTACGTGGCTGCGCCCCTCTATGATTATGTAGCCAAACTCGCTCAGGAGACCCGCCGGCACAAACAGGTCCAGCTGGGTGTCAGTCCCCGCGGAGCCCTCATGCTGGTCCAGGCCGCCAAAGGCCGTGCCCTGCTCGAAGGCCGCGATTACGTACTGCCTGATGATATACACTATCTTGCCCCCTATTGTCTGGCTCACCGTTTGATCTTGCACAGCGAAAGCGAACTTGCCGGCGCCTCAGTCGTCCAGGTTATCGAGCAGATTCTGCAAAACACGCCTCTGCCAAAGCAAGCCTAGAATTTTAGGTACGAATTTATGAGCAGCCGTTTCCTCCTCTATATGGTCCTTGTGGGGATCACGTATGCCCTCTACAGTTTCAACGCCTATACGCCGCTCCTATTCTTGTTGATTCTGATGCTGGCTTTACCTGTCTGCTCTTTTTTACTGCTCCTGATCAGCCGCGTTTTTGTCCGCATTGAGATCAGCACCCCGAAGGCCCAAGTCTACCGGCTGGAACCCTTTACGGTCCTCCTGGACATCCAGAACCGCGGTCCCTTCTTCTTCCCCCTGATCCGCATCGAATTCAACCTCCCCAAGCATCGGGATGTGCTGCAGCCTGACCAGGATTGGCGCACAGACCTTAAAGGGGATTCAGAAAATGTGCATTTTTTCAACGAATATTTTGACTGGGATCAGGATGAAACTTCTGTCGACGCAACCCCTGCAGAAGGAGAAACCCAGCGGGTCTACCGACCTGATCGCCGCAAAACCTTCCGCCTCTACCCTCTCCCGCACTGGGCCATGGTCCGCAAGATCGTGACAGCGGTACTGCCTCAGCGAAGCACCAGCCGTCAGGAGATCATCCTTTCCGCACGCCACAAAGGCACCTTCGAGGTCGGGACCGACTCGATTCTCCTGCAGGATCTGTTCGGATTCTTCTACCTGCCGCTGGCGCGGACCAATCGAATTGACAAAGCATCTGGTAAATCCCGTTCTTCTGTCAGCATGGAGATTCTGCCGAATCCGCTGCGTTGGCAGTCACCGCAAGCCGGTATCTTGCGTGCGCCGGAAGAAGTACTCATGAATGCGAGAGACCTCAAGGTCAGCAATGAAGTCGACAGTTTGGCGAACGTGCGTGATTTTGTCCCGGGTGACCGCGTCAAGCAAATACACTGGAAGCTCAGCGCTCGCAGCGGCAAGTGGCTGTCGCGTGAATTCGAAGATCCGCGTCAAGGTGGTATTCTCTTCCTTCTGGATCCTAAGCTGCCCGATGACTGCGTGCGTCCCCTAAGCTACGCAGATGAAGCGCCGGAGATACTTGCGTCCATGATGCGTGTCTTGTCGCGTACAGAAGGTCCCTTAAACTTACTGCTAGGCGAAGATTATTACACGGCTCCGGGTGAGGGTGTAGAACCTCGCGGTTTCTATCGGGCCATGATGCACTGGAAACCCCAGATTCGCCGGGATGATCCCCGCGCGCAGGATGCGGATACACGCCTGGCCTGCCAGCTGACGCCGCACCGCCTGGAACTTTCTGCCATGCTCGAGAAAGAGAGCAAAAGGCAGCGTTACCGCGCTATCGTAGTAGTAACGGCCCGTATGAATGACAGTCTCTCGAACGAGCTTCGTCTGGCCCAGAAAATCGGCAGCCAGGTCTTGCTTATCTTCTTGCACAATGAGAAGAAACAAGTTCTGGATGAGATGCTCCTGCCCCTGGCCCGTTCTGCGATACGCCTCTTCCCCACACGCCTTACTTCCCTGGTACCGTACCAGGAAGTCGGCTTGAATCCCGCGCCGCCGGCGAAAAACAAACGGCAAGGGAGGCAAAGATGAAAGAAAATCGTTTGATTCCGCAGCTGCGACGGGAAAGTCTCTTATTCGTCCTGGGCTTTTTCTTCGCTTTTGGTCTGGCAATGCTGACTAGCGAGATTTTCCGCCTGCCTATATCGTTAGGGGCCAATCTACTGTGGACTTTGGTGACACTGCTTGTATTGAGCGTAGCCTTTTTCAATCAAACTACGACGTTGGTAACGTTGGCAGCCCTGATTCTAGCGGTCCTCTTCTTCTTCCTTGCCCCGATTGTGGCAGCGGACTGGTTTACAGAACGATCCGAGCCATTGCTTGATAAGTTGACGGCTGCCTTTGCTGTTGGCAAACGTTTTATTGAGGAAGGCTTTGGTTTCTTCAACACAGATCTCACCGCCTCGGAAGAATTATCCTTCGCGTTGCTAGGTCGTCTGGTCCTTACAGTGCAGACCACATTAAGTTTTTTGCTTATTCAAAAACTGCGTACCTATTGGGTTCCGGTCCTACTCTTGATCTTCCTGTTGCCAATGACGATTTACTCGGGCGCGCTGACTGCGTACGTATGGCTGGTACCGGTTGCTCTGGTGAGCATCGGCATGATTCTGCTGAGCTCCGGACACCTGCTCGACCTCTTGCGCAAGAAGCACGGCGGCAGACACCTCTTGGCGGCGGCCAGTCAAATGGCTGTAGCGCTGATCCTGGCTGTTGCAATCGCGTTTGTAGCTGTTAACAAACTAGATTACCAACGCATGTATTCACCCTATTGGCAAGGAATCGTCGATGATCTTGTGACGCTGCTGCCCGAAGCCTTCCAGCCGCAGCTTACGATCTCACCATTCTCCCTTGGCGATGACGGTTACTACCCGCTTGGCAACCGTTTGGGCGGTCCCGTTGTTTTGAAAGATAATGAGGTTGCTTTGATAGAGGGTGACGCTCCCTCCCTGCTGAAAGTGCAAAGCTCTGATTATTACGATGGTCTGCGTTGGCAACGCTTGCTTAACAATCCCAATTTCCGTTATAGTTCACCTTTTAACGGCGGCGCAGAAAGCCAGGTTTTCAATCCTTATGTCGATAAGAATTTCTTCGCCCTTCTGCCGAACGACGCTGCCAGTAAGATCTACGAGAATTATTCTTATGAAATCACGCCTCTGCGGCAAGGTACTCAGCTGCTATTTGTCAGCGGGACGCCAACTGACCTTGTTTCTTCACGAGAAGAAGCTATGCTTTTCTATTTCAACCAGGCAGGCGTCGTATATGCAAGAACCATTTTTGATAACAACCATTCGTACAAAATCACTTCTTACGATGTTGCACCGCAGGCTCTGGGACTCGCTGTGAAACCTTCGACTGCAGGATTGTCTCCTGCTGCACTAGACAAGGCTGTGAGCCAGTTCACGGAGATGGACTATACTTTAGAGAATCGAGGGAATGCCTTTGGCCACTATCTGCAGCTACCCGACCTGGATGCGTATAAAGAAGGCGGCCTGGTCTACGAAACTACACTGTCACTCACAGATGAAGCCACAGGGGAATATGCCAAAGCTGCGGCCCTGCTGTCCTATTTCAACCAGAATCCCGATTTCGCTTACGATATGAATGTTCCTGCTCCACCTGAAAATGTAGATTTTGTGGAGTACTTCTTGCAACAGAAAACAGGCTACTGCACATATTACGCCAGTGCCCTCACACTGATGGCCAGGCTATCCGGTATCCCGGCACGTTATGTAGAAGGGTATGCCCTCTCTTCAGATAATCGCGCAGATCTGGCCAAAGGCGATGAAACCTATCTGAATTCCATAAATGCGCATGCCTGGACGGAACTGTACCTGAACGGTATCGGCTGGGTACCGGTAGACCCCACTCCAGGCGGTTTAAACGGCGAGGGTGTCCTTGACCCGAATGTAACCCCTACACCGACTCCCACACCCACACCGCCGCCCACAACCACACCAGAGGCCACTGAGCCTACCACAGCCCCCAGTGAGACTTCGTCCGGCGAAACAACCTCACCCACGACTGTAATAACGGAACCAGTTGAAGAACCTGATGACGTTCTCAAAGGAATCGGCAAAATACTCTTGTCCATACTTCTAACACTTGCAATTCTGGCTTTGCTGGTCCTGCTGGCCTGGTTCTACTACAAGAAGCGCCGTGAGCACATAGAACACATTCACCAGCGTGACTGGCTTTCTAAGCGACTGCCTTCTACCCGACAACGCGCAGATTTCTATTGGCAGCAGTTGTTGGCCTTGGATAATTTACGTAAAGAATTCTTCCTCAACCCAAGCTTGACGGAGCTGGAAATCGCCGAACTTCTCAACCAGGCTGCAATGCAAGTAAATAAGTCTGCTGCTCCGCCAGTGCAAGCTCCCCAGCTTGTAAAGCCTGTTCAGGCAATCGAAACACCTGCGGATGCAGACGCTCTGTATCGCCCGCTCACGGATGCAGAGGATGCAGAACTCCTCGCTGCTGAACAAAGCGCTTTGGACGTGTTGGCAACGCCATTACCTGAAGTTGGCAGACCAGCCGAAGACTGGCGTCCCTTGGCACAGATCGTGGCTGAAGCCCGTTATCGCGGCAAAGATATGGCAGAAGATCGGATTGTACCGTTGGCAGAAGCCTTTGACCGCAGCGAGCAGAAACTGGAAACCGAGCTTGGCCAAGCCGCCTACCTGCGTAAGCGTGTACTCCCGCCCGGCCAAGGGAAAATCACTACATAATGGAGTTTCTTAGCAATAAATAAGCCGCAGGTATGGAAGCCTGCGGCTTTTGCAATCTGCGTTCATGCACGCTTCTAGTAGATTCCGTTGAACTTGTAATACAGGTCTCGAGCAAACCGGTCTGTCATGCCGCATATATAGTCATTGACAAGAAGCAAGCGCAAATACAGTTTCTCGCCCTCTTCCTTGCCATCAGCTTCCCGCTCATAATTCGCGCGATAATTATCCGAAATCAAGGACATCAGCCGCTTATCGACAGGCTTTTGGTCAAGCTCTGTGTCGTAATGCAGACATGCAGGCACGAATTTATCCAGGGGTCCGCCGATAATTGCATCTGAGGCTACTTCAAGCTGAACGATGGATTGAGAACTGAAGACGAAGTCGTAAGCAATATCGCCAAGAACATCCAGCAAGAGACCTGCCAGATTCTCATAGAAAAGGTCGTACAAATAACGACCTTGCATAATCGACTCATAGCGATCGGCAAAGGTCTCTGTCACGGAACGAATCATGTGGTTTTGCAAGAGAATCGTCCAGTTTTGGATTGCGTAAAGCTCCGGATTCTGAATACGTTTGGCTCTGGCTTGCTCTAAACGCGTTTCCAATTCTGTTACCAACTCGAAGTACGTATGTTTCAATGTATCATCATGCAAGCGAATCACGCGGACTGAATCAAGCAAGTAGCTAAGCAGCTGACCATATGTAATTTTGCCCTTGCGGGAAGCATCCTCTAAATCTGCGGTACGATAAGAGATATCATCTGCCGCCTCCAGCAAATATGTCAACGGATGTCGGCAAACGCGGATTCGTCCAGCATCGGGAGCGAAACTGAGCTGTTTGGCCGCTGAAGTTTTGTCTAGAGTATTCTCTTTAGCCGCAAGCTGTTTTCTGTCCACCAGCGGATCTTCTCCGCGCCATTTTTGTGCTGTACCCGTTGCGTGGGAGATTGCTTTGAAAAGCTTCTCTTCAGCATAGAAATAACCCATCTTGTGGTAACGCGTGTCTGCAGAATCTGGATCAATCATCAACGAACTCACAGGATATTTCATCAACGTGTTTAAGAGGCCAAAGCTTAGATTCATACCGTGTTCATCAACGAGGTAATGCAACTTCGATACCAAACGGATTGCCTGTGCATTGCCTTCGAAGTTTAACAGGTCGGCATGCATCTGCGGGGTAAGCCAATAGCTCAGAGGTTTGTCCCGAAATAGCATTGTACTAAGGTGATTGCGATACCAGTCACGAATGGTTGTCTCGCCGTAATGGCCAAAGGGCGGGTTGCCAATGTCATGCAACAGACCAGAGCACAACAGAAGATCAGCAATTTCCTTCTGTTGAATGCTATCGGGTGCATTGGCAACGCCACGTCGCCGTAGAAGAGCGGTAGCCTGCTCACCCAATGATTTTGCCAACGACGAAACCTCCAGAGAGTGTGTAAGCCTCGTGCGTACAAAGTCACTCTGGTCCAGCGGAAACACCTGGGTCTTATCTTGCAAACGACGAAAAGAAGCGCTCAAAATTATTCTGTGATAGTCCTTCTCAAAAGGGTTGCGGCCGTCAAAGTCTGACGAGCTTCCATGGCTCTTGCGTGCCCGTTCATGACTCAACAACTGCTGCCACTGCAGAGAAAACCGATCTTCTACCATTTTTCTGCTCCCTTATCCTTGAAATACATTTCTAACAACAGAAAAAAACTAAATAATTGAAAACATTCTGCTTACGTAAAAATATATACAACGAATTTTATCAATTGTGACACACAATCGATACAATCTTTACTATAATAGCAATGAATGAGCATTGCCAACGAGCAAATGCTCCATTTCATTATATAGTAAGTGAGGTATCTACGATGACTACAATCAACCCGTTTGCGTCTAATGTCACGAAACCCACCTTGTTGCGCCTTCCCTCCTACCTGGATGTAATCCAGCGAGCTCGCAAAGAAGGTGTTCGCCGACTTTCCTCAGCTGAGATCGGCAAAGAACTAGGCTACGGCAGCGTTCAGGTTCGTAAAGATTTAGCGAGTATCAGCAATGCCGGGAAACCTCGAACAGGTTTTGATGTGGTTCAATTGGAGAAAGACATTCGCAAGGCCTTGGGCTACGACGAACAGCGATACGCTGTTTTGCTTGGTGTCGGACATATGGGCCGAGCCTTGATGAATTATATCGGTTTCGCAGAAAATGGCTTGCAAATTCTCGCTGGCTTCGACGTAAAGCCATCGGATGACGAAAGTCTGAAAGATAAGGTCCTCCCTCTTTCTGCTCTGTCAGATTTCTGTGCCAAAAATCACGTAGATCTGGCGATCTTAACTGTTCCGGCTGAGCAAGCCGACAACGCAACTGCTGAAATCGTGGCAGCTGGCATTCCAGCCATCTGGAACTTTGCTCCCACCACAATCCATGTCCCGGAGCATGTCATTGTGCAAAATGAAAACATTGCGGAATCTCTGGGTCTGCTTTGGTATCGAATGAAAACGGAGAATTAAAATGTCCCAAATCCATGATGTACAATCCACAATTCTGGCTTATGGTCTGCCCGACAGCAGCGCTGAGGGTCTCTATTTGAGAGCTTTAGCCGCTGAAAAGAATATTTTAGTCAAAGATGTCAACGTAACTGATTTTTCTCAAAAGCTTGGCAGCATTGCCGGTCTGACTGGTTTTGCCAGAGATAATTTGAAATATTCAGGAGCTGCGCCAGATCATTCCATCGTCTGGTTTATCTCCGTTAAGCGAGAAGACCTCAACTGGCTTCTGCAACAATACTCACTGAACAAAGACGTTGCTTCCATTGATTTAAAAGCCGTTCTCACGGAACACAATGTCAACTGGACACTGGCAGATCATTACGTAGAGCTTCAACAAGAAC
>JAAYZH010000270.1 GCA_012514965.1 Clostridiaceae bacterium
AGATGCTTCTTGCTTAAACACCTGAACAGCTGAGGCCGATACCTGGTCGGTATCGGAGCTCTCCGGCACTGTACGTGAGTCCTGTTTGTCACGACGCTGGTTGCGAGCGGCCTGCACGATCTGAGCAGCTTCCGTCTGAGCGGCTTGACGAATCTCATCCGCCTCAGCCCTCGCCTCGGCCATTCGTCTGTCGGCCTGCTGCTCTAATGATTCTATTAAATCAAGGAATTCATCCCGCATAGGATCCCCCTTCATTCTGGGTAATTTGCTGAAAACTGCAAATATTATAGCACAAAGTCACCAGCAAATTCGTGAGCTTTACATTCATCCTTTAATTCAATAATTGTAGCATAGTTTCGATTCCCCTATTTATATATTCTTTTATCGATTTGCTTAACACAAAGACATCCAATTCAGTGTATTATTTGTCTATAAGTGTTTTTTTGCCGCTTAAACTGGCGCACCGTTTACGATGGGTGGAGGATTTATAGATGAAGAATTATATTCCGGTAAAACTTGAAGATCTGGACTTGAACGCATGGCAAGCTTTCGGCGAAGACTGGGTAGCGATTGCCGCCGGTGGCAGGAAGCATGCCAACGCCATGACGGCATCCTGGGGCTCGATCGGTGTTGTCTGGGGAAAGCCGGCCGTCACAATCTACATGCGCCCGCAACGCTACACACGCGGCTTTGTTGAGAAGAAGGGCCGCTTCAGTATCAATTTCCTGCCTGCAGGGCCAGAGAGCCGCAAGGCTTTGCGTTACATCGGTGAGGTCTCCGGACGTGATGAAGACAAGCTTGCGAATGCCGGTCTGACTTTAGCCATCGTGGATAAAACCCCGGTCCTGGAACAAGCCGACCTGGTGTTGAACTGCCGCGTCATGTACCGATCCCAGATCGAAAGCAATAAGTTCATTGATCGTGAATTTTCGAAGAAGCTTTATCCCGAGAAAGACTATCATTACGTTTATGTCGGCGAAATTATTTCGGCTTACCGCTTGGTCGAAGCAGCTCCCGAAAATACGCTAGAAGAAAACAGCTGATTTCTCAATTCCTGCAGTCTGGATGAGTAATGTGATGTTCTTTTGCCGTATTGTCGGATAAAATGTTTATTTATGTCAATAATGTCTATACTTTCGCCACATCATTCCACTTATTCGGCTGAATTATCTGCCTTTTGATGGTACTATGGTTGTGACTACTATTTCGATTTTGGAGGTTTTTGTTTTATGAAGTACATCACTTTTGGTGAAATCATGCTGCGGCTGAAGTCCCCCTGTCTGGAAAGATTCTTTCAATCTCCTTCACTGGAAGCTACTTTTGGCGGCGGTGAGGCGAACGTGGCTGTATCTTTGGCCAATTATGGCGAAGAAGCCGATTTCCTGACCGCACTTCCCGACAACGACATCGGTTATGCTTGCGCTCGCGAACTACGCAAATACAGCGTAGGTACAGATCAGATCGTCTATGTTCCGGATTCGCGCCTCGGTATTTACTATCTGGAAACCGGTGCCAATCAGCGTCCCAGTAAGGTTGTCTACGACCGTGATTACTCTGCCATTGCTTTGGCGAAACCCGGTACCTTCAACTTCGCTGAAGCATTCGCCGGCTACGGCTGGATGCACATCACCGGTATTACTCCGGCCCTATCTGAATCCTCGGCAGCTCTGTCCATGGAAGCCGTGAAAGCTGCGAAGGAAGCCGGTCTCACCGTCTCCTGCGACTTGAACTTCCGCAAGAACCTCTGGAAATACGGCAAACAAGCTCATGAAGTCATGAGCGAGCTGACGAAATATGTGGATGTTATTGTTGCCAATGAAGAAGACGTCCAGAAGTCCCTCGGCATTACCGCGGACGTCGAGGTCGAGAGCGGCGAGCTTGATATCGTGAAATACGAAGCATTGTCGAATAAAGTGCTCGAAACCTATCCGAACGTCAAGATCATCACGATCACCCTGCGCGAAAGTTTCAGTGCTGACCGCAATGGCTGGTCTGCCTGCATCAACGACCGCAAGATGTTCTATCGTTCCAGACGTTATGAGATGACCGATATCGTTGACCGCGTCGGCGGCGGCGACTCCTTCTCCGGCGGCCTGGTCTATGCTCTGAACAACTACGAAGACCACAAGGAAGCCCTCGAATTCGCTGTCGCAGCCAGCTGCCTCAAGCATTCGATCAGCGGTGACTTCAACCTCTCGAGTCTTGATGAAGTCAAGAAACTCATGAAGGGTGACGGGTCCGGCCGCGTTCAGCGCTAAGTACTCTCTTCCCCTCTGCACAATCCTTGCATAAAGCAAGCCCGCAATCGCTTTGACGATGCGGGTTTTTTTTGCTTGTCTACAACTCAAGTCTTGACGTCCTGCTCTAGAACGAAGCGATAATCTCCGGGGTCAGATTCGCGCAGATGGCTCCTGCTAATTTCGCAGCGGCTTCCATGTCGTGGTAGGCAGCGATACCGTAGTGACTGTGAATGTAACGGACCGGCACGCCGATGACAATGCAGGGGATGCCCTGTTCGGCAATGTGAATCGAGCCTCCATCGGTGCCGCCGCCGCTGCGGACGGCTTCCTGGCAAGGGATGTCGAGTTCTTTGGCCAAATCGAGGGCAAAGCGCTGAAAACGCGGATTGGCGATCATGGTCGCATCGAAGTGACGTAGCATCGGGCCCTTCCCTACGGCTGCCTGGATCATGTAACTTTCGCTGAACGTGTCGTCCGCAGGAGTGCCTTCGAAACAAATTGCCACATCGGGCTTAACCTGCTTGACGCTTACCTTGACGCCGCGGGTACCCACTTCTTCTTGAGAAGAGAACACGCCTGTAACATCTACTGCCAGATCACGACCGGCCAAAGCTTGCAGAGTCAGGACTTCCGCGGCACAGCCGATACGACAGTCAAAGGCCTTGCCGATAAACCAATCCGGCTTCTGCTGCATTTCGCTGAAGTCCACATCCGGAACAATAGGCGCTCCGATGCGGATGCCAAATACTTCCTGAGTTTCCTGGGCCGAACTCGCACCTATATCTATGGTCATGTCGCTTAAGCTGGGCACCTTGTTCTTGTCGTCCGGGCTGGCGAAGTGCGGCGGACGGCTTGCGATGATTCCTGGAAGGTACTCGCCCTTGCTGTTACGAACGCGCACTTTCTGAGCCTGAATACTGCACTCCAGCATGCGGCCGAGCCCGACAAAACGGAGAAGTCCATTGGGCAGAATGGCCTGCACCATGAAACCCACTTCGTCTGAGTGAGCGTCAAGCATGACTACCGGCTTGTTGCCGCTGTTTTCGTTGCGATGCACGTACAGATTGCGCAGACTGTCTTCCGTCAGCCTGCCGAGGCTTTCCGTGTAGTTCCGTAATACGCCAAGGGTTTCGTCTTCAAAACCGGAAACGCCGTTGCTGTTTGATAAGATTTGCAGTAGTTGAATTTGTTCTGCTTTGTCCATTTTTGTCTCCTTGCGGGCAGTCTAAACTGCCTGTGCTTTATTGCTAGTAAGAGTTTACTTATTAATCAGAGCTTTGACCAGCACGTACGCACAAGATGCTTTCGGCCGATATTGGGGACTTTGTCTGGGAAACTAAGCGCAGAAGGTTAGATTTTCCACAACATTCCCCCCGGTAAATCTGTATAATAGGGAAAGTTTCGGCAGGCCAAAGCTGCCGCCAAGGGGGCTCTCATGATTCAAGTCACTAATCTCAGCTTGCGCATCGGCAAACGAGCGCTGTTTGAAGATGTCAACATCAAGTTCACGGAAGGCAATTGCTACGGACTTATCGGGGCCAACGGCGCCGGCAAGTCGACC
>JAAYZH010000271.1 GCA_012514965.1 Clostridiaceae bacterium
GCCTGTTAAGTCACGCAGCTCTTTTACCATGCTTGCTGTAATATCTGCCATATTTTCCTCCCTGTAAGGTTCTAGTAATTTATGTACGGACAGGATTAGAAGGAAATCTCTTCTTCCATTACACCGTCGTTTTTATCAGTGTCCAACACGCTGTCGTCACCTTCAGAGGCCTCCATCGCGGCGTTTGTAGCTGCGTTGTCAATCTCCTGCAGGCCTTGCTTGGCTTCGAGAACAGCATTTGAAATGGTGCCGGCCAAAAGCTTAACAGCGCGAATCGCGTCATCGTTACCGGGAATTACATGGTCGACCAGGTCCGGATCGCAGTTCGTGTCGACGATGGCAACAATCGGAATACCCAGACTGCGAGCTTCGGCGACTGCGATATGTTCTTTATGAGGATCGACAACAAACAAAACATCAGGCAATCTGCCCATGGTCTTGATACCGCCGAGGTTCTTCTCAAGCTTCTCTTGTTCGAGGCGCAGCTTGGCGACTTCTTTCTTAGGCAGGAGATCATAGTGGCCATTGGTCTCCATGTCTTCGAGTTCACGCAAGCGGGCAACTCTCTTCTTGATTGTCATGAAGTTCGTCAAAGTACCGCCCAACCAACGGTTGTTGATGTAGTACTCACCGCAACGAACTGCTTCTTCACGGATAGAATCCTGCGCCTGCTTCTTTGTGCCGACGAAAAGGACTTTACCATTGTGAGCAACGACATCTCTGACGACATCGTACGCCTTCTCAACCAAACGAATGGTCTTCTGCAAATCGACAATGTAAATGCCGTTGCGCTCGGTGTAGATGTATTCCTTCATCTTGGGATTCCATCTGCGAGTCTGGTGTCCGAAATGGACGCCTGCTTCCAATAATTGCTTCATTGATACTACGGCCATAATTACCTCCTGTTTTTACCTCCACAGATCCTTGCCCACGAGTCTACTCGCAACAGGATGTGATCTGTGTGTGTATTTAGCCTGTGGTATTGTAGCATTCTCACGTAGCAGGTTCAAGCTCTTTTCGCAGCGCACTCAAACTTATTTCAGCACTATGATACTCAAAAAAATATTGCGCGAAGAAACACATAGTTTACCGCTTTCTTCTGAAATAGTAATTGTCTCGTTCTTTCTTCGCTTGCCTGACAGCCATATTCAATTGTTCTGCTATCAGCGCAATTCGCTCATCATCTGCCATGATTTTGCCATCCTGTGTCAGCAAACGAGTCTGCCCTCTGACATGTCCGCTCTGCCAGTGAACGGCGGCGCAAAACGGCTAAAGTTATCATTCAGGCGACTTTTTCAGTGGCACCTGTCTACTCTCGATCGGACGTAAGTCTACAAGACTAAACGATACTGCGTCCAGCCGGCTAAAGGCTTAGCGCCCATGCCTTCGTAAAAATCGATACTCGATTCATTCCAATCCAAAACTTGCCACTCAAGTCGACCGCAGCCCTCGGCCGCACCGCGTTCACGCAAATAGCTGAACACCTTCGATCCGATGCCATGTCCCCTCCACTCAGGCTTAACGTAAATATCTTCTATGTATATACCGGACCGTCCCAGGAAGGTTGAAAAATTATAGAAATAAATCACATAGCCGATCGGACGGCCTGTTGCCGTTTCTTCCATCAACATCGCTCTAGCTGAGCGCTTCTCAAACAGCCAATAGCGCAAAACGGGTTCAGAGGCAACGACATCGGCTGCCATCTCCTCATAAGCCGCGAGCTCGCAGATCAGGTCGAGCAATGCCGCCTCGTCTCCTGCTACAGCC
>JAAYZH010000272.1 GCA_012514965.1 Clostridiaceae bacterium
GGAATCTGGTGAAGATTCAGACGGCGAGCGCTGCCCCTCCTCCGGCTGTTGTTCCTCTGTCTGGCTGACTGTTTCCGTCGGCTCTGGAGTAGTAGTCGGAGCCGCTGTCGTTGTCGGCTCGGTAGGTGCAGTTGACTCAGTGGCAGTTTCGCTCGTGCTTGTTGTGCTTGCCACAACGGTGGTGGTGGGTTGTGCGGTTGTACCGCTAGTCAATAAGTCTGGGGTAATCGATGTGCTGCTTGTGGTGCTGTTTTCATCGGTTTCAGTAGAGACAACTTCGCTTATGCTCGGTGTGTTGTCCCCTGTTTCCTGTGCAAAGAGCAGCTCACCATTCAGGCCCAAAGTACCAAATAGCATTGCGCCAACCACCAGGGCGGCTATCAACTGTTTCATCGTTCTGCGTTTCATAATACAGTACCCTTCTGTGCGTATTTTGCAATGCAAGGGAGCGAATGCAAAGTGTGTTGACGTTTACACCTGCCAAACCTTGGCAGAGGGCTTTGGCCTTCGATCCTAGTTTCTCCCTCGAACCAGGTCCGGGCTTTTGCTTGTAAGCGCTCTCGCGTTTGGGTTCATATGTTGCAGCAAGATCGACGAAGCCTGTCTTCAAAAATCAGAAGCTCATTTCACTAGACCGCAATCCATACCTCCGATGTATACCTTTGGTATATTGGGTCTAAACCCACTCTATCGGTGATACACGCTACATTATATCTTTGAACACTTGTTAGAATCGACCAATCATCTTAATTTTTTCTTAACATTTCTTGTTATTCATCCCATAGTTTGCGCGCTACAGTCTTCACACCTCCCCACATTGTTCTGTATGCGCTTTATGACTGGGTGATTCCACAGATCGATCAGCTTCCTCAGTGGACTTGAGAATTACTTCTTGTTGCGCCGTTTCAGGACAACCATCCCCGTTGCAAGCAAGAGCAGACCACCGGCAATGATGTACGCTTTCACATCACCAGCGCTGCGGTCCACTATCAGATATGGTATTTTTGCAGGAATTGCCAAAAGACCGTGCTGTCTGGCGGTAAATGCCACAGGGCAAGAGATCGAGGCCAAAGACGACACGGTTGTGCAGGTTACCACTCCGGGCCAAAACCACAGACCTGCTAATAATGCGAGTGCAACTTCGCTAACGATTCTGTTTAATCGGTTGCCACAATGATGCTTGCACGAAAACTTCGCTTTCTGTCTCATTTTGGTGGTCCCCCTGACGTAAATAACCACAAGAAACGTCACCATTCATCCTTATGGTCATTGTAAATCGCTTTGCTTCGCCTTTGCACCAGCACATAACGCTAAAAATTCATTGAATTAAGATATTTCACACAAATTTTGCTATTTTTTCTTGCTTTTTCATTGCGTGATTCATGAGAGAATTTGTGAATAATCATATTTTGTTAATTGTTTTTTAATGATTTTGTTAATTGACTAAAACAATAAGCATTGGTAATGACGTATAGATTATGCACCGTAAAAACTAGGAGACCGGAAAAAAAGCCGGCTCTTACGAGCCGGCTTCCAAAATAAATTTATATTTCTAGCTGGGTGTCAGCCTTTGACCGAACCGATCATAACGCCCTTGATGAAGTACTTTTGCACCAAAGGATAGAGGCACATGACAGGAACGGTAGAAACGATAATCAAAGCGTATTTGAGCAGCTCTGCCATGCCTTGTTTGGCCGCCGCGACTTCAGGATCCATAATCTGCGAACTGTCGATTGAGTTGGCGATCAGTATTTCACGCAAGATTAGCTGCAAGGGGTACTTGTCGCGATCGTTCAGATAGAGGAAGGCGTTGAAGTACGCGTTCCAATGGCCAATGGCGTAGAACAGGACAAGCACTGCGATGACAGCTTTGGACAGAGGCAGTACCATCGAGAAGAAGTAACGGAAATCTGAACAGCCATCGATATCGGCTGCCTCGCGCATCTCAGCGGGGATACTGGATTGAATGAAGGAGCGAGCGATCATGAGGTTGTAGGTCATGATGGCACCTGGCAGGACCATGGCCCAGATCTTATTGATCATACCAAGATTCGAAATCAGCATATAGGTCGGTATCATTCCGCCGCTGAAGACCAAGGTAAAAGTAAACAAGAAAAGGACTATATTGCGTCCCGGCAGCTTGACGCTGGCCAGCGGGAAGGCCGCCATCATAGTCATAGCGATGTTAATGAACGTCCCCACAACGGTGTAGAGGATCGTATTCGCGTAGCCGCGGACAACGTCGTCATTGCTGAACACAGCCTTGTAGCCTTCCAGACTGAAGTCCACCGGCAAAAGGATAACCTGGCCCGTACTGACAGCGGTAGCTGATGAGAAGGACGAAGACACGATATAGATTAACGGATAGAGAATCACGATCAGCAATAGGATAAGCAGAAGATGAATGATGCTGTAGTAAATCACATCATCCCGACCCAGCTTGATCTTGCGATGTTTGGGTTTTGGCGCCTTAGCAGCCAATTTATTCGTTGCGATGTTTGTGTTGTTAGACATATGGCTGCCTCCTTAAAAGATAGAATTCGAACTGAAACGCTTAGACAACTGATTAACCGAAACAATCAACAAGAAATTAATTACCGAGTTGAACAGGTCAATCGATGTTGCATAAGAGAAGTTCTGAATCGTTGACGCAATACCGACCTCGTACACGTAAGTAGAAATCACCTGGCTGGTAGAAACGTTCATGTTATTCTGCATTAAATAGACTTTTTCGAAGCCGACGGTCATGACGCGTCCTGCATTCATAATCAGGAGTATCGAAGCCGTGGGAATAATGGTCGGCAAGTCGATGTGGAGAACACGCTGGAAGCGATTGGCACCATCGATTTCGGCCGCTTCATGCAACTCCGGGTCAGTGGAGGCCAAAGATGCAATATAAATAATCGAGTTATAACCTGTTGCCTGCCAGATACCGGACCATACATAGAGGTGGCGGAAGGCCTTGGGATCTGCCATCAGGTTCGGGATGCTAGTCTTGCCATTTCGTTCTCATTTTCGCCAATTACGAGATTCGTTTTATGAACTGTTGCGGAATTTTTGGGAAGGGATCTTCACACACTGCTGTTTGATCGAATTCGTAAGAGATTTTGCATAATACTGAAATTTTCTCAAGCCAGAAGGTCGCTTTTTGGCTACAATAAAAGGAAAGAAGGTAGGGAGGTACCGACATGGCAGCGAAGTATCTTTTGGCAATTGACGCAGGCACAACCAGTAATCGGGTTGCGCTCTTGGATAAAGAAGGCAGTATTCTGCGGATGGTTCAGCAGGAGCTGCACCAGTCCTTCCCGCATGACGGCTGGGTCGAAGAGGACGGTATGGAAATTTGGCAGATTGTCCTGGAGCTTATCCGCGAGATCATGCGTACAGCCGACCTCCAAGACAGCGACATCGCCGCGATCGGGATGGCAAACCAGCGTGAAACGACATTGGTCTGGTCCCGCGAAAGCGGAAAGCCGGTCTATCCTGCCATCGTCTGGCAGTGCCGCCGCAC
>JAAYZH010000030.1 GCA_012514965.1 Clostridiaceae bacterium
ACTTTCGCAAATTTTGTCCAGATCCGAGGGTGGGGTGGACAATATTTGCGTTATTCCAAGCGCCGGCACACACTTTCGCAATTTTTGTCCAGATCCGAAGGGGCGGTGGACAAAATTTTCGATATTCCAAGCTCCGGGCACACACTTTTGCAAATTTTGTCCAGATCCGAGGCCAAGCTGGACATCCGTAGCAAGCCTGCCACCTCCCCTACCCACTAACCGCGCGCATTTCATATTTGACCCTGCGGACATCCGTAGCAAGCCTGCCACCTCCCCACCCGCTAGACGCGTGTATTCCGTCGACGCCTGACAAACCACGCCAGACAAACGACAATCAGCGACCCGTAGAGCAAGGGGTACACGACGGCTGTCACCACATCCGGGTACGGCAGACTGCGCAAAGGCAGGACTGCCAGGCGCATGGCAGAAAACGCAGCTGCATAGAGCAGAAATGCGCCGCCGCTGGGAAGCTTACCGCGCAGGTAAAACCAGACAATGGGCAAGACGAGCACCAGCGCCAGGACTAGCTCGAACAGCTGGGTGGGATAGACCTTGATTCGAGGGGTGGTGCTTTGGCCGAGCATAGAGAGCACATTGTAGATCGGGCTCTTGTCGACGTCGCGCAGGGGGAAATATAGGCCGAGAGAGGAAGCCGTGGCCACGCCGCCGCAGCAGCCGTTGTAGAAGCAGCCCACGCGCGCGAAGGCGAAGGCTGCGGCGCCCGGCAGCACCATCGCATCCAGCAGGCGCCAGGCCTCGCGGCGTTTCCAGACAGACCACAGCAGCAGTGCGGCCAGGACGCCAAGGATGCCGCCATACATCGAAAACCCCGCCAAACGCAGCGAGAAGAGTCGAAGCGAGCCTCCATACGCATCTGTATTCACCACGTAGTTGAAGAGGCGCGCGCCGACGAGGAAGGCCGGGACCAGGCAGGCCAGGAGGCCGAGCGCCTCTCCCCGACGCAGCCTTTCACGGCGCAGCAGGGGCAGGGCTGCCAGACACGCCGCCGACGCGCCCAGGACCGTGAAGAGCGCGTAGGCGTGGACGTGGATCTCCTGCCCCAGAATTGTCCAGACAAATTCCGGCTGCATTATGGGGCCGCAGGCGCCGGCAGCGGCTTGCTGCCGGTCAGGGTGCTCGTGATGCGCAACTGGTCGTCGACGGCGGAGATGATCAGCTCGCCATCTAGGAGCACATCTTTGTTTTTGCCGTAGGTTGCGTAGACCGTGCCTTCCATCGAGACCCCTTCCTGGATAAGTTCGATGTGCATGATGCCATTCTCATACGTGAAGTCCAGCGGAGAGCCTTCGTCATCTTCTTCGTCGTCTTTGGCGATCATGGTCAGGGTACCGGTGATGTCGCCGGTTTTGGCCACCACCAGCGTCTGCTCCTGCGGAACACCTACCATGCTACGCAGCAGTTCGACCACTTCGATGTCGCAGCCCAGGAGGTCGTCTTCGTCGTCTTCATCGTCTGCCGGGGCCTGCAATTCGGCCTCCAGCTCCGGTGAGAGGTAGACTTCGGTAATCGTGGCCACGCCGTCATCGTAGGTACCCACGAGCTCGTCGAGCGTAGGGTACGGCTGCAGTTCGACTTTGACCGTATAGGTCTGTGTGCCGCTGCTGTGCAGACCCGTGACCAGAATCAGGAAACGGTGCTGCCCTTCTATGCCGTTCTTGAAGTTGGCCAAAGGCACCGCCCCGCCCGTCGACTTGTGAACCAGCACAGTCTTGCTGTAGGCATCGAGCACACGCACATCGGCACCCTCGCTCACCGTCACGACAGGATCGACATTCTCATTCAGCCGGAAGTGCTGGGCATCATCAATCGTGATCGCGACCACCTGCGCCCCGTAAGCGGCGACATCGACCGTCGTCTCGCCCAGCAGCGGAATCTCGTCGTTCTCCACGATCGTTTCGAGCTCCTCGGGAGTCGGTACCTTCAGGTCCAGTACCTTCCCGATCTCGGGCTCCCCCTCACCGCTAATCTGGCCGTGCAAGGGATATGCGTCATAATTACCCACCTTGTTCGTGAGCAGGGCCTCGTAGAAGTCCCCTGCCCAGGTCTGCGGCTCTCCGGTGGCCGCCCGCAGCGCCTCGTCCCAGTCCGTGCCCCCTGCCGCGCTCTCGTAAACCGTGCGGATGAAGTCTTCCTGTTTGGTCGAGGCCAAAAACGAAACCAACGGCGCGCGCGCATACCCCTGCTCCGCGCTATTGTCCTCCGGGAAAACCCCCTTGAATATGTTCTCGCGATACTGGCTGACGATACTCGGAAGTCCGCCGACCGCCAGGCCCTCGAAGTACGTCGCCGTCGCCTCATCAAACCACAAGAAGTCATCGATGGCACTGCCATAGTTCAGCTGTACGAAGTGGAAGAACTCATGCGCCAGAAGGCTCTGCACCAGCTTCTGCTCATATTTCGGGCTAAAAAGCGACCGATTCAGGTAAATCGTGCCATCCGCGCCAAACCAGCCATACGAGTAAGCGCCCACGTCCTTCATGCTCTCAATGTACACATCCATCGGCCAGCTGCTGCGTTTCGCGTAGGCGTAGTTTTTGGCCAAATAATAGTCATACACCGCCTCCAGGTCGTTGAGCAGGCTGTCGCGTGTATTGTTGTCCAAAAAGAAGCTTCCCCGCTGCACCGGAAAGTGCACCTTGAAGTGACCGCCATTCTCGTAAAACGTTGTTACCCAAAATATCCCCAAGCGCAGGCGCTGCCCAGAAGCCTTCGCCCCCACCGTCGCGCCATTGATCTCCAGCTCCTCCAGCGCCTCAGCCGGCACAAAAGTCGCCGTCACCCTGCCGTCCGCCACCGTCGCAGGCACATAAGCAAAAAGCGTCTCCTTGCTGCCATCATCGAACGTATACTCGCGGCCCAGCCCCAGCATCGCCGCGGCATCCGGGTCATCCGGCTTCGTCGCCTCATCAAGCGGCAAACTGAGCGTTACCGGCTCCTCAAGCTCGAGGTCAATGGTCACCTCGTACAGATCCGACACCAGGCCCTCAGGCTTCTCGTCGTCCTTCACCGTTACCGTCTTCATGTCGACCTTGTCCGCCGTCACCTGGTTGCTGCCAAAATCCAGCGTCGTGTCCTCAAGCGTGAACTTGCCATCCTGCAGCGCGGCACTTTTGCCGCTCGATCCGCAAGCTGCCAAGCCGCCAATCATGATGGTTGCCAGCAAAACACTGAGCCATTTCCTGTAACGCATTCTTGTTTCCTCCTCTTCTGAGCGCGGTCGCGCTGGTGTCTGGTGGGCGGGGCCCG
>JAAYZH010000273.1 GCA_012514965.1 Clostridiaceae bacterium
GAGGAGTCTTTCTCCAGCATCAGCGCTACCGCGCCAGCCACATGTGGTGAAGCCATAGAAGTTCCGCCGAGATAGTAATAACCATACTTCCCTTGGTCAACGGCATAGGGTCCGACGATCAAGGAGCCAGGGGCTGCCACATCCAGGTCATGCTCCACAACTTGATCCCTGGAGGAGAAATCTGTGATATAGAAGTTTTCCGCAACTGTTGGATCGGCAACGTTACCTTTCCACCATCCGTTTGCTATCCATTCTCCGGTCCAGCCGGAAGCGGCCACAGAGATCACCGGCTCGTAGGCGGCAGGATAACTCATCCCCTTGTCTCCTGCGTTACCGGCAGAAGCTACGATAATCACTCCACTCGCAATGGCGTAGTCGATCGCTGCCTTCTCAACCGCATCGAGCTGAGGACCGCCGAGGCTCATGTTGATTACGATCGGCATCTCGAGCTCTTTCGCCAAGTCAGCGATATAGGTGATGCCTTGGGAGATTACAAAGGATGAGCCGCTGCCATTCTGATTCAGCACCTTCACGGGAATAATTTTCACTTCCGGCGCAACACCGTTAATGAGGCTTGCATTGAGACGATAACCCAGAATTGTGCTTGTAACATGAGTGCCATGTGAATTGACATCCTGCTCCCAGACATTCGGTTGCTCGGATATCGTCGCATTGGCACTGCCGCCGCCGCCGAAAGACTTCGCGTACTGCGTCAGAATCTGATCAACGGGGAAGAATTCGCGCCACTGCTTGATCAGGCCGGTGTCGAGGACAGCTACATATACGCCCTCACCAGTCTGTTCGACCGTTCTGCCTTTGCCAAAGTCTGTGACATTGATCGCGTCAAGGTTCCAGGTGCTGAGGCCATTCTCAGTGATTTGAGTCGCCAGCGATTTGTCCACAGGACCCGTATTTCTCAAAGCATCTTCATTGGCTGCCTCTACAAAGTCCAAGGCCAAAAGATCGTCTAGTTTGTCCGCCTTGAGCGTCATCGAGAGCGCATTGATCGCATCAATCTTTTTGCTGATGCGCCCAAGCGAAGCAAGCTGCTTTTGGATCGCAGGAGTCGCTTCTTGCTTGAGAACCACGTTGACCGTAATGGTCTTAGGCGCAGCGTAGCTGTCAGGAGCCGCCACGACCGAGACAAGGAGTGCGCATACTAAAATTGCCAGAATTTTCTTCATACAATCTCCTTCTTGCAAGTCACTCATGACTTACTTTTCTCTTGAATTTAGTACCAGTACTGTAAAAAATATGCTCAGATAGCATTCTTCGTCACAGAAATCATTCAAAATTTCGAATATTTCTGGTGTTTTCTGCAAGTGTTTTTGGCCCTACAATCTAGCCCTTCTGCAGCCTGCCCTTTTTTAGCCCCAAGGCAACAAAAAAGAGCTGAACACAAATCCGCATTCAGCTCTTAAAAACCAGTACAGAGGTCCTCGTTTAGCGCATACGGTTGCGCAGCGTCTCGCCCGCCAAGTAGCGGCCAAGATTGTCGAGCGCAATTTCCACAATCCGGGTGAGGGTCAGATCCAGATGATCCCCACCGGCGCTGTGCGGTGTGATAATCGCCCTGGACTGCTGCCAGAGCTTGTGATCCGCCGACAGAGGCTCCGGAGCCGTGACATCCAGCGCCGCCCCCCAGAGGTGCCCCGTGGCCAAAACATCCGCCAAGGCTTCGCAGTCAATCGCGGAACCCCGTCCCCCATTAAGCAGGATGGCATCCGGCTTCATGCGTTCCAGGCGGCTGCGGTCAAAGAGATTGATCGTATCCGGCTCCTCGGGAACATTCAGTGCCACAACATCCGCCAGCGGCAGGAGCTCGTCGAGTCTGCTCATGCTGTGCATTTCAGCAATTCCTTCCGCTGCTTTGGACGCGTCGCGACGCAGGCCTATGGTGTGCGCGCCAAGAGCCTGACAGTATTTCGCAAAAGTCGAGCCCAAATCCCCGGTCCCCACGCAGAGCACACGAGCATTATGCAAGGTGCGGGCAGGTCCAAGATCTTGCCATACACCCCCAAACTGCTGGTCGCGATATGCCGGCAAGCGCTTCATCAGCGAAAGCAACATGGCAAACATGTGCTCGGCGACCGAGATTCCATACGCGCCGGAAGCGCTGCTCAGTATGCAGCCCTCAGGCAGGATGCCCGGAGCCGTGTAAGCATTCACACCGGCGCTGCTCGTCTGCAGCCAGCGCAGGGCTTTGGCCCGGCGAATCAGTTCGCGTGGCGGGTTTCCAATGATCACGCTTGCCTGCTCCAGCACAGCCTCCGGAACATCAGCCCCGGTTCCATAGCTCGAATCGCCAAAGTATAGCTGTGTGTGACCCTGCGCAGTGGTGTCGAAGCGCTGTTGCTGCTCCGTCGTCAGGGGCAGAAAGTTCAAGATCGTTTCAGACATGTACATTCTCCTTTTTCGGGGTTCGGATTGATGGATCCATCTTAACACAGTGACTTTTTGCAGGTGCAGTGAACACCCTTTGCGGAAGCTGAACAGCCGGTTTCAAACGTTCGTCAGTTTCGTTTTTTTGGCCAGCCCAGACAAAACACTCCCCGCCAAGCGCAGTGTTGAACCTGCTGTCTGACGAGGAGCGTCTGTTCTCTCTTAGGACCGGAAAAGATTGCCAGTCTGCTTGTCCTAGCCTGCTATGATGGCAGAAAGGACTGCCAGGAATTGCTCGCCACGCAAACCGGTGGCCTGTATCTGATAACCGATGTTGTTCACCACAAAGCGCGCAACATACTGCTCTGCGAAACCGGTCTCCGTCTCTGCTTGCCCGACACCGATCATCAGCTCAACACCCTCCCAGGTCGAAGGCTTCTCTTCCACAAAGAAGCAATCCGTCAGCGGCAACTCTCCCTGGTCATTGAGATCGATCACCACCTGGGCTCCGGCAGGGTCAACGCTAGCGTATGTGATTCCGCTCAACAGGAACACCGATTCATCGTTCAGGACAATCGCCGAAATCGTCTCATATTCGAGTTTCAGGCCAAAGGGCAGCGCCGGGATAGGGTCGCGGCCAAAGATAGCGGACAGATTCGCTGCTTGCAAATCGACCGTCTTTGCGTCTGCAGGCACAGCAATCTTGGCTCCGTTCCGGGTGAACTCCTGGACCCACAAATCACCTCCCGGCAATTTGAGGGTCTGCCCTGCTGTCAGCAAAATGGCTGCAGGCTTGGGCTGTAACTGGTCTGCAAAGCCGATTCCCAGTGCAATGATCAAGGCAGCCGCACTGGCGGCGATAAGCCATTTATGTGGTCGTATCATGGTGATATTCCTCCTCTTGTGTTGTGCAACAACCGGATCAATCCGGGGTGCTGCCTGCTCAATTTGCCGGCGCAACAGATTCCAATTGTCAGGCGTCTGCTTGCGTGACAGCGCTTCCAACTGGCTCAATAGATCTTTCTTGCGTGCGCTCATATGTGACCTCCGTTGTTCTTGATGGACTGAGAAAGGATACGCAAAGCTCTGCGATACCGCCAATGTACGGTGCTGAGCGGCAGGCTGCAAAGCTGTGCCACCTCTTTTAGCGGCAGATCGGCAACAGCCCTAAGCAAAACAATCTGCCTGTCCTTTGGTTCGAGAATTCTCAGCACAGCTTCCAAGTCGATTCGTTCGGCGCTCTGCTGCTCCACGCCCTCTCCGAATGTCGGCTCATTTTCCGGCACGTCCTCAAAGCTGATTTCACGCCCCTGCC
>JAAYZH010000274.1 GCA_012514965.1 Clostridiaceae bacterium
GGATACGGCGTTCTTTTTTTGTCGTTACCAGCTTGATCGCGAAAGGCTGAATCACCGGTACGAGAGCCATGTAACTATACGCAGCAACGGTAATCGGGGCCAGGAGGCTGGACTTAAAAAAGTTTGCCACAAAAATCGAGGTAGGCCCGTCAGCCGCACCGATAATGGAGATCGAAGCAGCATCGCGGATGTCAAAGCCCAGCAGCGTTGCTACTACTAATGTGAAGAAGATTCCGAACTGCGCGGCTGCGCCGAATAAGAGCATCATTGGATTCGAGAGCAGCGGGCCAAAATCAATCATCGCGCCAATGCCAATAAATAGGAGCAACGGAAACATTTCGGTGCTGATTCCGATGTCGAAGAGCGTGTCCAGTATGCCCTCTACATGCATATCGCCGACAATCTGACTGACTGCGCCGGAAAACGGGATGTTTACCAAAATCGCTCCGAAGCCCATGGGGAGGAGAAGGGCAGGCTCAAAGTCTTTGGCAATCGCCAGATAAATCAAAACGGCGCCGACCAGCCACATGACCGCATGCTGCCAGGTAAGAGCACTAAAACCATTGAGAAAGAATTCTACGATATTCACGAATAGCCTCCTACGCTAAGGTCAAGAGAAGATCACCGGTCGAGACCATTTTGCCGGCATTGACTGAGACTCCGGCTATTGTACCGTCGCGGGGAGAGACGATCTCATTCTGCATCTTCATCGCCTCCAGAATAATCAGGGCATCGCCCTTTCTGACCTTGCTGCCGGCTTTGACTTTAAGAGAGACAATCGTACCGGGGATAGGAGCTTTGACTTCTGTGCTGCCCGAGACGGCGGGAGCAGGAGCTGCCGCCGGTGTCGTTGAAGGTGTCGGGGCAGGAGCACTTTGCGCAGCCTGAGCTTCGTTGGCTTCTCTGCTGACTTCTTCGATCTCTACTTCGTATTCTTTGCCGTTGAGCTTAACAATGTACTTTTTCATTTATCTAACCCTCTTAATCGAATGAATTCGGAAATCCGCGTTTTTCGCGCAGCCGGCGGCCAGAGCTGCCAGCGTCACCGCGATGACTGTTTTCTCTTCTTCGCTAATCTCTTCAGTCTTGACCTGTTCATTGTCGTCTTCATCTTCAAGATACTCATCGATATACTCGACGTCACGATTGAAAAAACGACGAAGATTATCTTTGATATTCATGGCATTGTCACAGTGATGTAGGGCACTGTATCCTCCTTTGCGGATGTTGCTTCAGCGATCGGCAGTTCGCGGTTTTGCAAAAAGGCGAGGGCCGGCTGCGGGAAGAGCGCATAGGACAAAACATCTTCTTCAGAACGCGACAGACCTGCAACCGCGAGCCTCGCCGACGGAAGTTCAGGCTCGAGGAGGTCAGCAGGTCGGACTGTGATGACCGCTTCGTCCCCGATCACGAGCTTTTGGATCTCTTTCGAAATAGGGGCAGGAGGTGTACCATAGGCGCCGCGTACGTAGTCCTTGATTTCTTTGGGGATCATTTTGTAACGCTGCCCAGTCAAGATATTGAGAACAGCTTGCGTACCTACCATTTGTGACAACGGTGTCACCAAGGGAGGGAAGCCCAGATCTTTGCGTACCTGCGGTACCTCGCGCAGTACCTCTTCGAATTTGTCTTCTTGTCCGGCTGTCTTCAGTTGTGAAAGCAGATTTGAGAGCATGCCGCCCGGTACCTGGTAGAGAATCGATTTCGGTTCGACATCCATAACCTTTGGGTTCAGAACACCGTTCTTACGGTATTTGTCCCGTACCACCTTGACGTCGGTTGCGATCTTGCCAAGGAGTTCAAGATTCATTCCACTTTCACGAGGGCCTCCAGCCAGTGTCATGGCCAAAGATTCCGTAGCAGGCTGACTTGTTCCTTCGGCCAAAGGCGAAATTGCGGTGTCGACAATATCTACACCTGCTTCGATCGCTTTCAAATACGCCATCGCACCGGTGCCGGAAGTAGAGTGCGTATGCAGCTCTACCGGAACCTTCAACTGAGCCTTCAGACGTTTCACCAGTTCGTAAGCGTCATAGGGCTTGATAATGCCAGCCATGTCTTTGATACAGATTGAATCAGCACCCATAGCCTCGTATTTGAGGGCAAGATCGGTGAAATAATCCAGCGTATGCACTTCTGAAGTCGTGTAACAGATCGCGCATTGGCAGTGAGCTCCGCATTCCTTGGTGATCTTGATAGAAGTGATGAGATTGCGCCAGTCGTTGAGAGCGTCGAACACGCGAATGATGTCGATACCATTCTCAACGGATTTTCGTACAAAGGCTTCGACTACATCATCTGCGTAATTGCGATAGCCCAGAAGGTTTTGGCCGCGTAAAAGCATCTGCAGCTTGGTCTTTTTCACTCTTTTGCGAATTTCTCTGAGGCGATCCCAGGGATCTTCGTTAAGAAAGCGCAGACTGGCGTCAAAGGTAGCGCCACCCCAGACCTCCAAGGCCCAGTAGCCGGCCTCATCCATTTTTTCGACAATGGGCAGAATTTCCTCGGTGCTAAGCCTGGTCGCCATGAGGGATTGGTGTCCGTCGCGCAGCGAGGTTTCCGTAAATCTCACAGGATTCAAGTCTTTACTCCTCTCTCTCTTGTCGTTGATCTTTCCGATAGGTAAGGACCTTAGGAAAAGCTTGAACATCCAAATCGACCCATGATAATCAGGTTTTATGGAAAATTCACGACGCTTTCTATCCTATGCCAAATGACGTTTCTTTGGCAAGGCAGGAAAGCAACTTTTGGCCGTGTTGAACAAGGGTTTTTGGAAAAAGCACATAGATCACAAGTCGAAGTCGATTCTTTCAACATAATAACTAAACTTAAGTAAAAGGGTGGAAATTACCCTGATTGATTCTTCAGTAGAGGCGGAAGTGTCAGGCAAGTCTTGTATAATGAGGACAAGTATTTCTAGTGAAAAATTGGAAGAGGTGAAATTATGAAGGCATTTCGTTACGCTATCGTCGGCGGGGGCTGGCGAGCTGAGTTCTTTCTGCGGGCAGCCCAGTATATTCCGGAAGTGTTCGAAGTCAGCGCGGTGTACTTGCGCCATCCGGAGAAGTACCCGCATCTAGCTGAGCAATATCAGGTGAACATTGTCGACAACGAGGCCGACTTGCTGAAGTCTGAGCCAGAGTTTGTAGTCTTATGTGTAGATCGTAAGAGTATGGCGGACCTTAC
>JAAYZH010000275.1 GCA_012514965.1 Clostridiaceae bacterium
GGGGGGGCCTTAGCGCTCTCGTCCCGCACATCCGAAACTACATGCAGCAAGGAGAAACTCATGCCTCAACACTGTCACTGCGGCAGGGAACTGTGCATCGCAAATCTGGAGCTTTTCAAGTCCCTCTCTCGCGACTTGCAGGAGGAGATTGTCGATCGTGCCCTGCATTTCGAAGTCGCGGCGAATACGAACCTCATCAATGAGGGCGATACGGCGGACTTTATCCTGGTCATTCGCGAAGGCAAGGTCAAGCTTAACCGTTTCGATGCGGAGGGCAAAGAATACATTCTGGACATCCTGCTCGATGGCGAGATCATCGGTGATGAGTCCTTTCTTTGGACAGACCATTTTGATTACAATGCTACGACCACGACGCCGGCCAAAATGTGCCGCATCTCGAAGGCGATGCTCTTCGAGGTGATTCATGAGCACCACGAGGCCCTGCCCCTGGTAACGGCCCTCATCGAGCAGCTGAGCGCGCGCCTGCATCAGGCGAACGCCAAGATCCAGATGCTCATGGAAGGCAACGGTCTCAAGCGGGTTGTGGGCTTCATCCTCGAGCGTGACCGCAGACTCAACGGTGCGCCGATCCAGCTGTCGCTCGACGACATCGCCGGCAGTACGAACCTGCGCCGCGAGACCGTGAGCCGCAAGCTGACCGAATTGCAGAAGGATGGCCTGATCCATCGCTCGGGTCACAAGAATCTCGAGATCCTCGACCGCGAGAAATTACTCCAGATTTATCTCGAAACTTGATCGAAGTCAATGTTTACTAGGTTTCGGGCGAGTAGACTAATGAATACTGTGGAGGTATAGAAAAGCGCAAGCCTTCAAGGTGTCGACCGTTTTGGCCCCCACCCACAGACCGTTATCAAGCGTCCCAGGCGCTGCAAAAGGAGAGAATATATGTCCAGTTCAAATAACACCCCGGTAGAAGTTCTTAAGAGCATTCTGAAACGTCTCCACGCCGGCGAAAGCGCCGACCAGGTCCGTGAAGAATTCGCAGCCACCTTCGATGGCATCGACGCAGCCAGCATCGCCCAGGCCGAACGCCAGCTGATCCTCGAAGAAGGCGTCAGCGTCGATGAGATTCGCAACCTCTGCGACGTGCATGCCTCTGTCGTGCAGAACCAGGTTATCGCACCCGACGGCAAGACCGAACTCGGTCACCCGTTGATGATTTTCGAAGAAGAGAACAAGGGCCTGGATGCCTTCCTGCACGGCAAGTACGCTGTGGACAAGGCCGCCTACGTCGCGAGCCGCAGCGGTGAGACCTTCTTGCACACTCTGAAGACCCTCTACAAAGTCGACCGTCACTACAGTCGTAAAGAGAACCTGATGTTCCCCTACCTCGAGCGCAACGGCGTCACCGCTCCGCCCAAGGTCATGTGGGCCGTCGATGACGAGATCCGCCAACTGATCAAGGACGCTATCGCCCAGGTCGAGCAGGGCGAGTACAACGCCGAGCACTTCACGGCCATGGAAGAGAAGATCAAGTCCATGATCACCAAAGAAAACAACATTCTCAAGCCTATGCTCGTCGACAACCTAACCCCCGAGGACTGGACCGTCGTAGCCCAGGAAAGCCCGCAAATCGGCTTCGCTTTTGCCGAGCACATCGCCGGCGCCAGCCCTTCCGATGCCAAGGCCTGGGCCCGCGGCGAAGAGATCACCGAGTCTGCCGAGGCCAAAGCGTGGGACAGCAGCAAGGAGATCAATCTCCCCAGCGGCTATTTCGCCGGCAAAGAACTTCAGGCCATGCTCGACACGCTGCCCTGCGACCTGACCTTCGTCAACGCTGAGGGCAACGTCCAGTACTTCAGCGAGGGCAAGACCCGCGTCTTCCCCCGCACTCGCACCATTATCGGCCGCAAGGTCGAGGACTGCCACCCGCCGAAGAGCCTGCATGTGGTCGAAGAGCTCATCGAGTCCTTCAAGAACGGCGAAAAGGATGAGGAGTCCTTCTGGATCCAACGCGGCGGCATGTTCGTGCTGATCCGCTACTACGCCGTGCGCGACGCCGAGGGCACCTACCTGGGTGTGCTCGAGGTCACCGAGGAGATCTCTGGGCTGCGCAGTCTCGAAGGCCAAAAAACTCTCCTGGCCGGCCGTGAGTAGAGCGGCAGCAATAAACTGAGAATCGATGCAACAGCCCCCGCCTAGGCGGGGGCTGTTTTTGGGTGCGCAATTGGGTGCGCAATTGTGATGGAGGAATCACTTGGGGAGGCGGCTGTAGGGTAGGGTGGCTAGAAATTTCTGGGTTCGCCGCATTTAGGCGGTGACAAAAATCGCGGTTCGCCGCCCTTAGGCGGTGACAAAAATCGCGGTTCGCCGCCCTTAGGCGGTGACAAAAATCGATGTAATCCGACTTCTGTTGTTCACAAAAGACTAGAATTAATATAAA
>JAAYZH010000276.1 GCA_012514965.1 Clostridiaceae bacterium
ACGCCGTTGATCAGAACTTTGCCTTCTTGCACCATGCGGTCCGCTTCGCGCCGTGAACTGACACCCAAACCGGCAATATATTTGTTCACTCTGATGCCGTGCACCTCCGGATCAACGGTCGGCGCATCAGGATTCTTACCCTTATTCGTTGTCATGTTCAATTCCCTCCTTGTATAGGCGTACTGTGAAGTAAAAACTGGAGCCTTCGCCTTCTTTGCTCCTCACCCAGATACTCTCACCCATTTGTTCGCAGAGTTCATGGGCAATTGAAAGTCCGAGGCCAGTGCCTTCGGAACGTCCCCGCGATTTATTTACCTTGTAAAAGCGATCAAAAATAAAATCCTGCTCCTCTGGAGCGATCCCCGTACCCGTATCACTGACGACAAATTGCCGACGCGATGCGTCTCGAGGATAGGGTTTGAGGTCCAGGCTGATTTTGCCGCCGCGTTCGGTGAATTTCATAGCATTGTCCAGCAGAATCACCAGGATCTGTTCGAGCCTGTCTTCGTTCATGTACAGGTCCGGCAAAAGTTCTCCTGCTAGAGGCAAGACAAAATCGATGCCCTTATTCTCCATCGCCAGCTTGTACTTATACTGCATGACCTCCATCAGGTCCCGCGCAGACACCCGTTCCGGCTCAAGACTTACCGTGCCTGCCTGCAGGCGTGACAGGGCCATCATATCGTCAATCAGGCGCGACAAGCGCAAGGTCTCCTGGAGAATAATTCCATAGTAGCGCTGCCTGTCCTCTTCTCTCTTGACAATTCCATCGGCCAAAGGCTCGACCAGACCGCGAACGGCAGTCAAAGGAGTCCGTAATTCATGTGAGACGTTAGACACATAGTCGCGGCGCGTCTGTTCCAGCTGCTCAGCTTCCGTCGTGTCGCGGAACAAAGCAACAGCACCATAAGTATGGCCTGCGCTGTCAAGCAGGCTGTCTATCTGGACCGCGATGCTGCGCGAGCGCTGACGTACCATCAGATACTCACTGCCCTTGCTGCGAATGACCCGCTCAAGTGGCTCTTCAAGCGCAGAAATACTGCGAATCGCTTCATATGCTTCGTGATCTGTCTTCTCCTCGACTGAAAACAGCCGCAAGAGGGCGGGATTGATGTGAATTAAATTCTGCTTGTCACCGACAGCCAAAATACCCTCACTCAGTCCGTTGAGAATCTGCTGCAATCGATTACGTTCAGCCATGAGGTTATTCAAGGTGCGGTCCAGATCATCCGCCAAATTGTTCACGGCTCTGGCCAGGTCACCGATTTCGTCACGTGAATTGGTATTGGCACGTTGTGAAAAGTCACCGCGTGTCATAGCCTGCGCAACATTCTTGGTTTCGATCAGGGGGGCCAAAAGCTTCTGCGTGGCAAAAAGCAACGGCGTCAGCATAATCAAAAAAGCAATACAGCTGGCCAGAATCAGGGCAAAATTCAAGCTTGTAAAACTCTCGCGAATCTCATCAAGAGAACTGAGAATGTAGACAGAACCGATCGTCGACTGGTTTTGACTATACACGTCGGATGCCACAATGGGGTAACCGACAAAAAGATAGCGGGTATCCTCCTTGCCAATGCTGTCCTGAAAGGAAGTAATACGCCTGTTCATGATGGCGTAGTTGTGCTTTTGGATGAGCTCTTTGGCCTCATCAATATCACGCTGCGATTGCGGATCACTCGTTGATGTATAGCTG
>JAAYZH010000277.1 GCA_012514965.1 Clostridiaceae bacterium
AATATCTGGCCCATTCATGAGCTTCCTCATAATCTGGATGATCAGGATCTAAGTAGGCATCGCGAAAGCTCAAGAATCCACCCACACCTCCCACATCCTCAGGCGGCGTCCTTCCCTCCGCCTCAAGCAGGTAGGGCGAGGGCTTATCATAATCCTCAATCTCGCGGACAAAGCGAATTTCGTGAACCCAGTTGTCACCAAAATCATAAATATAATCCAGGCGAGGATGTTCTGGGAAAATCTCCGCCAGCGTTCGTCCACTCATGGTATTGATCTTCTCATCTACACCAAGGGCGTCTGCTAACGGCAGCATGGTGATGCTTGCGTGCCCTTCACGCTCCGGAAAGCGGTATTCATACAGATGATTGTCACGCCAGGAGAAAGCACTCTGAAGAACCTTATGAAAGCGATCGAAGGTCAGATTCGCAGGTACGAGCAGCCTTCGAAGTACAGTATAAATTTCCAGATCCAACGTAACCTCCAGCTCGAAAGCACGATAGCGATGAATTGGTTTGCCGGTCAAGTCTGCAAGTGCTTTGCTCATGGCCCTGAATGGAACAAAAGAATGTTCATGGCCTGCTGTATAACCCACTAAATCTTGATTGAGCGAGCTGGCTAAAGTATCATCGAAAACATTCCCTGGTCTGTTGTACAGGGCATCCACATGAAAACCGCAATCCAAACCCGCTTTGGTCGTCCAAGCGGAAGTCTTACCGCCGCGATTTGGCACATATTGAATTTCTCCCGCCATCGCGAAGTAGTCAGCAACCACCTCAGGATTGAAATTCATGGCGAACATCGTGTTCTCAATCGCAGCCCTCATGATGCGGTCGAAGTTCTTGAGATCTTTGCGCTTGAACTGGTATACAGCAACTGCGAAACGAGTCGCGTGATTCACCAGCACGAGCAGATCATCAGCTTTGCGGTTTTCCCACACCTTCATCCAGTTCGCGGTCCACTTGAAGAGCGGATTCGGCTCCTCAGCCGTAGCAGGCAACTTCAATCCCAAAGCGCCCGCAAGTTTTTTAGTCAACGCAATTTGCATAGGTACTCTCCTTACTCTGGCCAAAAACAAGCCCACATCTGTCTACAGAAAATTTCCTATGTAACAACAATTTTACAAGAGGAGTTTCGTCTCCCCTTATTATAAACATTTAGGCAAGATTCAGCGCGCAGAAATCGAATTCGTGGAGCCTGTGACATTTGATTTGCCTGGTTTTTGTCAGCGGGAGGCTGGAAAATGTCAAAAATCGCTGTAATCCGACTTCTACAGTTCAATAAAAACAATAATTTAGTCTCCAACAGTTGAATCATAGCAAATCTTACACTCCTTTGAGCCTCCGAACTCGGATTTGGAAGGTTTTTGTCATCGGGCACCCTCAGCTTTTCTCGAACCCTTTAGCCACATGCGAAAAGTCCCCTTTGTGGGCAAGCCTCCGCAAACAAGTAAACGTGTGGTACAAAACACCACACGTTTACGCAGTTGAGGACCAGCGCAGCTCACGAACGGGGGCTTTGGCTCCCCGGCATCTATAAGCCCTCATACTCCGCCAGTGTGTCCCGGAGCAGACGAAGCCCGGCGGCGTATTTGGCCTCATCCAGATCGCGCGTTGGGAAGACACAGAAGTCCTGGATCGGCAGGCCCTGGTCTTTGAGCAGGCGCTTGAACACTTTGGTGAAATTGGTATCCACCGCATACAGCTGCATGAGTCTCGTGATCAAGCAGAAAAGCTCCATCGAACGGGGCCCGTCGCCCGCATCCTGGGTGCGGACCAGATCGGACCAGATACCGGGCACCAGGTTCGAGAGGGCGCTGATGCAGCCCCAGCCGCCGGCTGCCAGGTTAGCTAGATACTGGTCATCGAAACCAGAGTACATCTCGAAGTCGGGGCGATCGACTGCGAAGCAGACGTCCCGGGTATGGCCGGGCGTCTGGACGGAATCTTTCATGCCGCGGAGGTTAGGGTGCTCGTCGCGCAGTTTTTTGACCGTGGCAGGGGCGATGGTATGTCCAGTCCGGTCGGGGAAATTGTAGATGTAGACATTACCGGGCACTGCCTTGAGCAGAGCGTCGTAATAATTGAAGATGGTCTCCTCGTCCATCGCGAAGTAATAGGGACCGGTGTCGAGGACGCCGTGATAGCCGAGGCGCAGCGCCTCATGGGCCAGGCGGATGGTATCTCGCAGATTGGGGCAGTTGACCCCGGCGTAGAGTTCGGCGCGACCGGCCACCTTCTCTGCGTAATACGCGAAGAATTCGGCCTTCTCGTCATAGGACAAGGTCGTGAACTCGCCGGTGCTGCCGAGCACGAGTATGCCGTCGACCCCGCCCGCGACCAGGTGCTCGATGATGACATCGTTGCCCTGCAAGTCGATCTTTTCGTCTTTGTCCAAAATCGTCACAACCGGTGTGATAATTTTACTCATTTTATCTCTCCCCTCTTGGTTCCAAAGGCTGCACAGTTTGTTTGCGCCCG
>JAAYZH010000278.1 GCA_012514965.1 Clostridiaceae bacterium
TATTTGACCCCGACAACGCACCCTATAGAGCCGGTGAAGTGGCAGAGACGCTGGTCGTGGATGCTCAAGGTAAGGCCCGATCGCTGCCCTTGCATCTTGGAACCTACGACTTGGTCGAGAAAAAGGCGGGAGCCGGCTATCAAGTAAACCAGACCGCAATCCGCTTTCAGTTGCAGCAGCAAGACAACACCGCGAAAATAATTCAGTTAAGCAGGAACAGCGCAGCACTGATTGCGGAAATGAATGAGCGCATCAGTGAACTCAACAAGCTCTGGCAGACAGAAGGTGCCGCGCGCCCACCGGAGGGAGAGCTTGCTCAAGCAGCAGTCAGTCCGGCAGCTGACATCGTAACCGCAGAACGTTCGAATTATGGACGTGTGGAAATCAACAAAGTATTAGACCAAAGTCTTGCGCCAATCGGTGAACCGAAGCTGCCTGAGGAAGGAATAGAATTCTCCTTGACGAACAGCAAAGGCGAGCTTATGGATACGCTCGTAACAAACCAAAACGGCTGGGCATCCAGCAAATGGCTGCCTTTCGACGAGTATGTATTGGAACAGAAGACCGTTCAAGCTAACGCGTACCCGATAAAGCCCCTCACAATTCGTATCGAAGAGGATTGGCATTTGTACTTATATCAGTTGCAGAATGAGGAAGTCAGCGCGCGGTTACGAATTGTCAAAACAGACAAAGAATCTAAGCGACAGATTCCTCAGGCAGGGGTGACCTTCGAGATCTATCAAGAAGACGGTTCTAAGCTTGTTCAGAAACTCTATTACCCACAGGAACAGTCTCTAGATCGATTTGTCACGAACGATGAAGGAAGTGTCATGCTGCCGGAGGTTTTGGCTGCAGGCAATTATGTTCTGCATGAAGTCAAAGGTCCACAGGGCTATGTCTTGCCAGAAGAGGGAATAGAAATACACTTTAGTGTCAACCGCGATCAGGTATCAAGACTCCAGGATCTGACGCTGCTGCTTGAAGTCGAGAACCAGGCCGCCTACGGCCAAATTCGTGTCGATAAGCAAGGCCCAATTTTGAAGGATTGGGAAAAGAAATCCTTCACTTATAGAGCCATGCTGCCAATTTCCGAAAGCAGTTTGAGTGATGTTTCAGAACCAGAGGAGACCGCGACTTCAACACCTTCGACAGAAGTGACGGCATCGCAGAATCCCTCAACAGAGGCGTCAGCCGAAGTCGTGAGTGAAGATTCAAGTGTGCCTTCGCAAGCCTCGTCACCTACTCAAACGACAGAGCCGACACCATCTGCCCAGGCAGTAGATTCTACAGAGACAAGTACCGCAGACTCTGGCCGAGGCTCTCTGGCCTCGGGTGAAATTCGCTTGAGCAGACAGCAGAACGCACAGGAGTTCGCCTGGACAGAGCAGAGTTTGGATGTATTTGAGCCTGTATTTGCGCAAGGGTTCATTGCCGGTGCAATATTTGAGATTCGAGCCAAAGACGCAATCTACTTTGCCGATGGGACGCAGGCTTATGCAGAGGGTGAAGTAGTTGAGAGACTCACTACAAATAGTGTATCCGCAATTGAATCAGCATTGCTTCCTCTCGGCACCTATGAACTTGAAGAGATTGAAGCCCCCGCAGGATATGTCAGAGATCAGACAGTCTACGATATTACACTGAGCCAGGAAAACCCCAGTCAAGCGCTTGTGCAGGAGAATATTCATGTCGAGAACGTCAGACAAAAAGCCTCTGTCTATTTCAATAAGGAGTTTGAACAATCAGCGTGGTTTGGGGCATATAAACTTCTTCATGAGTCCGTTGTTTTTGGTCTTTTCACAGCTGAAGATCTCCTGATCGGTGATGTTCTACTCAAGGCTGGCAGTTGTGTAGGTACTACGTACCTTGATGAAAATGCCGCAGGACAGTTTGATAATGTTTTGCCTGGCATCTCCTATCTGTTGCGTGAGCTGGCCACAGCGCAAGAGTATCAATTGAATGAAGAAGGAATTATCATCGCGTTCGAGGAAGATCCTATGCTCCCGGAGCACAGTGAAATTATCGTCGCAGAATCGATCCAGAACAGGCTGAAGAAACAGCAAATCACGCTGGTGAAAGTCGATTCGCAGAATAGCGAACAGGGTTTGTCTGGCGCGAGCTTCAAACTTGTTGCTTTAACATCGGATGGAGAAAAAGAGCTTGGTGTGTTTGTGTCGGATGCGGATGGCACCTTGCGGATTGAGGGCCTGGATGCTGGGACTTACTATCTCGAAGAGATTCTCCCGCCTCAAGGTTATCATCTTGAAAGTGACCGAATAGAAGTAGTTGTTGACGGAAGCCGTGAACATCTCGAAGTAGCTGCTTCTAACCAGAAAACACGAGTGCAAATACTGAAACTCGATGGCGAGAGCAGAGTAGCGAGGCCCGGCGCGGTTTTGCAGATTTTTGACAAACAAAATACACTGATCGCAGAGTGGACATCTGACGAAACGCCTAAGGTCTTGGAGGGTCTTCTGCTGGCAGGAGAAACGTATACTCTTCACGAAAAAACAGCACCGCCAGGCTATGCGGCGGCGGAGGATGTCGTGTTCACAATTGAATTGTCAGATGAAACACAGAAGCTCATCGAACTCGAGAATTTCCGGACCACTTTGAGTATCAGCA
>JAAYZH010000279.1 GCA_012514965.1 Clostridiaceae bacterium
CGATGTACTCCTTGGCATTAGTTTTCCGCGGTATTCGGCTCGTACTGTTCGCGCTATGGCTTTTGCCCAGAGCCGGGGAGCAGCGGTAGTAGGGATAACGGATCAAAACAATTCTCCTTTGGCCGCTTATTGTGACACCTTGCTAACTGTCCCTTGTGACATGCTTGCGCTTGCAGATTCGCTTACACCCGCCTTCAGCCTAATTACCGCATTGATTGCAGGTGCAGCTGAACGAGTCCCTGACAAGGTTGCAGCCAGCCTGAATCTCTTAGAGTCCGCCAGCGAAAGCTTCAATCAACGTGTCCAGGAACCGGAACGTTCTCAATGGGAGGCAGAGTATGAGTCGTGACATCGGTCGCAACAATGAGTCTGCAGTGCATTACGAAAGCCGGCGGACAGCCAGGGCAGCTGTGATGACAGCAATGACTGAGGATCGCAAACACGAAGCGGATTGGATCGGGGAACTGAATGCTCAAGGGATCCTGGCTGCTGCTGCAGATTTTGGGGGCGCGTTTCCGGAATGCATGCCCCGCGTCGTCGAAGCTGCCTTAGTCGCGGCAAGACGCGAAGGCGTCATTTCGCAAAGTCATGCCGAAGAAGGCGCAGTTGCCGGTGCTTGTCACGAAGCCCTTTCGCAGCTGATCAACAAAGCCACAGGTTTCAATGTCGGAGGCAAAATCGGTATTGCGAGAATAGACGGTCACCTCTCAGTGGCAGTTTTTCTCAGTATTGGTCTGTTACGTCTGAACGATGTTGCCATTGGCTTGGCGCATCGTTACATTTAGAATATAAGAAAATTCAGAAATTGGAGTGAACTACATGAATCCACTGACGATCGCCATAGATGGACCAGCAGGAGCAGGGAAGAGCACGATAGCGAAAACGGTCGCCAATAAACTTAACTTGCTTTACTTAGATACCGGCGCTATGTATAGAACTTGCGGTTTGCTTTGCCAGCGCGCCGGGCTGAGCTCCGGCGATGTGGAGCAAATCATCGCTCTCGTAGATACGGCCAACATCGATGTACGCTTTGAGCACGGTGACCAGCATGTTTACCTCGATGAAGAAGATGTAAGCGAAGCCATCCGCAAGCCTGAGATCTCAGTCTGGGCCTCGGATGTGAGCGCGATTCCCGAGGTGCGGCTGAAGATGGTTGCCATGCAAAGAGCAATTGCCGCCAGACAGCCGCTTGTCATGGACGGCCGCGATATCGGCACCTATGTTTTGCCCGATGCGGAATTGAAGATTTTCCTGACAGCCAGACCTGAAGTCAGGGCAAGACGACGTTTCGCGGAGCTGGAGGCTAAGGCTCCGGGAAGCACCTGCTATGACGATGTGCTCAGGGATATCAATTACCGTGATCAGCAGGATTCAGGGCGGCTTTTTGCTCCGCTGAAGCAGGCAGCTGACGCCGTCTTACTTGATTCATCTGATTTATCAATTGCCGAAACCGTAGAGCAGGTTCTGGCTTTGGCCAAAGGATTGCAGGTGTAATTATGGGAATGCTGAGTGAAAAACGCAGAGAAATCGTCGAGCGCGAGGTGGCGAAAACCTTGCCACCTGAAAATAAGATGTATCGTGGCGGCAGAAAAGCTGTTTACCTTTTTTTGCGTTTTTTAATGCGCGTTCTCTTCCGTATGGAGGTAGATTACCCTGAACGCCTGCCCAAAGAAGGCCCTGTTCTGCTGTGCGGCAATCACACACATTATTTGGACTTGCCGCTGATTCATTTTCAATTTGACCGTTGGATTTATTGGGTTGCGCGTGAATCTCTATTCGATTCTGCTTTTACTTCCCGTTTTTTCCCTTGGTGGGGCACAATGCCGATTGACGTGCGCCATCCGGATGCCAGCCAAATTAAACGTATTTTGGGAGCCATCAAAAAAAATCAGTGTGTCGGTATTTTCCCTCAAGGAACACGCTGCCAGGATCCCGAGAAAGTAAGGAGTACGGTCCCGCGTA
>JAAYZH010000031.1 GCA_012514965.1 Clostridiaceae bacterium
ACCTCGAACTCGGCTGAGATCTACGCCTTCGCCGCGGCGCAGATCAAGAAAGCCATCGAGATCACCGTCAAGCTGGGCGGCACCGGCTACGTCTTCTGGGGCGGCCGTGAAGGTTACGAAACCCTCCTGAACACCGACATCAAGTTCGAGCAGGAGAACATGGCGAACCTCATGCACATGGCCGTGGACTATGCCCGCAGCCTGGGCTTCACCGGTGAGTTCTTCATCGAGCCCAAGCCGAAAGAGCCCATGAAGCACCAGTATGACTTCGACGCCGCCACCTCCATCCAGTTCCTGCAGGCCTATGGTCTGGACAAAGACTTCAAGCTGAACATCGAAGCCAACCACGCCACCTTGGCCGGTCACACCTTCGAGCACGAGCTGCGCATCGCGGCCATCAACGGCATGCTGGGCTCCGTCGACGCGAACCAGGGCGACATGCTGCTGGGCTGGGACACCGACCAGTTCCCCTCTGACGTACACTCCGCCACGCTGGCCATGCTGGAGATTCTGCGCGCCGGCGGCCTGCCCAACGGCGGCCTGAACTTCGACTCGAAGAACCGTCGTCCCTCGAACACGCACGAAGACATGCTGCTGGGCTTCATCCTGGGCATGGACACCTTCGCGCTGGGCCTGCGCAAAGCCGCGGCGCTCATCGAGGACGGCCGTCTGGATGAATTCGTCAAGGCGAAGTACAGCTCCTTCGACGAGGGCATCGGCAAGAAGATCCGCGACAAGGCCACCACGCTGGCCGAGCTGGCCGCCTATGCCGAGGCCAAAGGCATCCCTGCCGATCCGGGCAGCGGCGAACAGGAGTACCTTGAGTCTGTCGTGAATCAGGTAATGTTTTCTTAATTAGAGAATGGGGTGGGCAGCCGCCGATTGTGGGATCGACGGCGGCCCATGAACCCTTATAAAGATCAATTAACGCGATTTCGTTTAAGAGGGGAGATCCGCGATGAAAAGATCAGAAATCAATCACGCAATCAAGCGCATGGAGGCATTGATCGCAAGGCATAGCTTTGCGTTGCCTCCTTTTGCCTTTTGGACCCCGGCAGATTGGGCGTCCAGAGGCAGCGAATATGACGAGATTCGCGAGAACGCCCTAGGCTGGGACATAACCGATTGCGGTCTTGGCAAGTTTGCAGAAACAGGTTTTGCGATTTTCACAATACGCAACGGCCAAAACGACCCTGCCACCTACCGCAAACCTTATGCAGAGAAACTCCTTATGCTTGAACAGGGGCAAGGCTTCCCCATGCATTATCACTGGTACAAGATGGAAGATATCATCAACCGCGGCGGCAATGTCGTGCGTTTACGCGTATACAATGGTGGCTCTTCCGGAGAGCGCCATGAAACGGATGTAGAAGTCAGTATGGATGGACGCAGATTCTCCGTGCCTGCCGGAACAGTCCTCACGCTGCACCCGGGGGAGAGCATCACAATGACCCCATATCTTTACCATGATTTCCAGGTGCCAGAGACCGGCGGCCCTGTCCTGCTCGGCGAAGTCTCGATGTGCAACGATGATGAAACCGATAATTGTTTCTATGAGCCTGTGGGACGCTTCCCGACGATCGAGGAATATGAGGAGCCCTATCGCTATTTGTGTAATGAGTACCCCTCTAATAAATTGTAGTTTTCTGTTCCGAAACACGTCTGTGAAAGTAGGCGAAAATTTTTAGCAAACGTTGTGATATTTCCGAATAATGATTTCGTTAAAGAAATATCTTGACTAACTTGTATGCAAGCTCTAAGATGAAAAAAGTAGTAATAATAACCAAAGCAACACAGAGATTTACTCACAAATGTCCCTTAAATGACCATACCTGCCTTAGAAATCTCATCTTAGAAGATATCAATTAGCGTAGAGTTCATAATTTGCACAAGGATATTTTGGCAAAATAACACGTAATTCATTCGAGCCAGACACATAAACAGGAGGAAACATGAGAAAGTTCAGCTTCTATCACGGCTTTGAAGGCGAACACTATGAGCTGGATGAATTCGGCGCTCCGATCGTTAAGGACTCTGCTTATAATGCAAAGGACAAAGACTGGATCCGTCATGACATGTTCCTCGTCGGCAATCAGGGCTACTTCGCCACGGTTGAAGACTTTAACAAGGTGACCGCTGCTGAGAACCCCACCTACTATGATGACGTAGTCCGCAACTATGAGAATTCTCTGGCAGGCACGATCGTCAATAACACTTATTTCACAAGCCCGCTGGAGACTGAGACCAAGGATGACATACTCCTGCTTCGTTCTGAGTACCAGGTCCAGTGCATTACCGCCAAACCGGAAGAGATGGATGCCATCTATGATGAGTGGATTGCTGAAGCTAAAAAAGCCGGCCTCGATGATGTCATTGCGGAAAGAACTGCCTATTTCGACGTAGTATACGGCAATTAAGGCAAACAACAATTCTCTTCGAACGATTTGATCAGACAATTTCATTGACCGATTATTTACTTGCGTCAGTGAAAATTCAGGGGATACTTGAGGCGAGTGAAAACAGGCTTGAGTGTCCCCTGTTTTTCAAGATAGATGAGCAAAGTCATGTATGACTATGAAAAGGAGTTTCGATATGCAAAAAGCAGACGGAATGAATTACGCACCCAAGGGCAAACCTGATCCGGTCGTAGCCAAAGGCGAATTCAAGATCGCCGCTGTGGCTCTGGACCACGGGCACATCTTTGGCATGTGCAATGGCCTGACGGAGGCCGGCGCTGAACTCAAATGGGTCTACGATCCCGATCCGGAAAAGGTCGCGAAGTTTCTCGAAGCCTTCCCCGGTACGCCGGTTGCCGAGAGTGAAGAGCAGGTCTTGAGCGATCCGGAAGTCAAACTGGTCTGTGGTGCTGCTATTCCCAGCCTGCGCTGCCCGCTGGGCCTGCGCGTCATGGCAGCCGGCAAGGACTACTTTACAGACAAGGCACCTTTGACCACGCTCGAACAGCTTGAACAGGCCAAAGAAATGGTGGCCAAAACCGGCCAAAAGTATATGGTCTACTACAGCGAAAGACTGCACGTCGAAGCCGCTGTTTTCGCTGGTCAGCTAATCGAAGATGGTGCTATCGGCCGCGTAATACAGGTGATGGGCATGGGCCCTCATCGCGAAGGCAAACCGGGCAGCCGTCCGGATTGGTTCTATGAAACCGATAAGTACGGCGGCATCCTCTGTGACATCGGCAGTCATCAGATTGAGCAGTTTCTGCACTTCGCCGGCGTCAAAGATGCCAAAGTGGTCAACAGTCAAATTGCCAACTTCAACCACAAAGACAAGCCCGGCCTGAATGACTTCGGTGACGCTGTGCTTCAGGGGGACAACGGCGCTACGATGTACTTCAGAGTCGACTGGTTTACACCTGACGGCCTCAGCACCTGGGGTGACGGCAGAACCTTCATCCTCGGAACCGAGGGCTATATTGAGCTGCGTAAGTATGTAAACGTAGGTACCGGCGACGGCACCAGCAACCACGTGATTCTGGTCAACAAGGACGGCGAGAAACACATGCAAGTATCCGGCCAGGTGGGCTTCCCGTACTTTGGCCAGCTGATCCTGGACTGTATAAACCGCACAGAGAACGCGATGACACAGGAACATGCGTTCAAAGCAGCCGAACTCAGCGTCAAGGCCCAAATGCAGGCCACAGTGCTGGAGTAGGGCGTGATGCAGGTATTGGACAGGAACAACCGCGAGAATGCGCGCGAATATGTGGCCAGGGTGCTGAAGAAGAACATCATAAACTGCACCATCAAGCCCGGCGAGATGCTGTCAGAGAACGTCCTGGCAGAGCAGCTTCATGTGTCAAGAACCCCTGTGCGCGAGGCCCTGGTCGAGCTGTCGAAGCTTCGCCTGATTGAGGTGATCCCGCAAAAAGGTAGTATGGTGACCATGATCGATTATGACCTTGCCGCAGACGCGAATTTTTCGCGCAAAGTCCTGGAACATGCCATCATTGAACTCTGTTGCGCCATCGGGGACGAGGGTGACCTCGACCGTCTTCAAGGAAACGTCGAACTGCAGGACTTCTACTACAAGCGCGGTAATTACGACAAGCTCCTCGAGCTCGACGACGAGTTCCATCACCAGCTGTTTATTTTGGCCAAAAAAGAGCGGGTCTACCAGCACCTCCGGGATATCGTCATTCACTTTGACCGCATTCGTTACTTGTCACTCATTGCCGTCGTAGACCTGAAAGCGATTTCGGACCATGCCGCCATCCTCAAAGCGGTTCAAAAAAAGAACAAGAAGCAGGCGGCCGAGCTGATGGACCAGCACTTGTCGCGTTTTGTCATGGACAAAGAAGCCATCTTGAAGCGATTCCCGGACTACATCATCTGAGAATCCCTGCACTATGAAAGGAAAAAATATGTTAAAAGTTGCCATTGTCGGAACCGGCAATATCGCCCCTCAGCATGTCATTGGCCTGCTGGAATTCCCCGAACGCTGCGAGATCGTCGCGCTCTGTGACATCTATCCGGAGAAAGCCGAGGCCATGAAGCAAAAGTACGGCCTGCAGAGCCAAATCTTCGACGACCACGAGAAGATGCTCGCAGCCATCCCGGACCTCGACGTCGTACATGTCTGCACGCCTCCCTATGTCCATGCGGAAATCGCCATCAACGCCATGAACGTCGGCATGAATGTCCTGGTCGAGAAGCCGATGGCTACCTGCCTGGCCGAATGCGACGCCATGATCGAAGCGGAAGCCCGCAACCAGGTCACGATGGGTATCGTTGCGCAAAACCGCTTCAGAGACTCCATCTACCGACTCAAGGAGGTCGCGGACAGCGGCCTGGCCGGCAAAGTCGTCTGCGCCCACGTGAATTCGCTCTGGTGGCGCGGACACAGTTACTACGACCTGTGGTGGCGCGGCCTGTGGGAGAAAGAAGGCGGCGGCCCGACCCTCAACCACGCCGTCCATCACATCGACATGATCAACTGGATCATGGGCGAACTGCCCACCGAAGTCATGGCCATGCTGACGAACGTGATGCACGACAACTCCGAAGTCGAAGACCTCTCCCTGGCCATGCTCCGTTACCCGAACAACAGCATAGCCGAGGTCACTTCCTCAGTGGTCCATCATGGTGAAGAGCAGGGCATCGTCCTTCAGTGTGCCGACGCCAAAATCGCCGCTCCCTGGGACATCAAGGCCGAACTCACGCGCCCGAACGGCTTCCCCATCGACGAACACAATCAGGAGCTGATCGCCAAAATTACAGCCTTCAAAGATGACCTCGAAGACCTCAAGTACGAGGGCCACACCGGTGAAATAGACGATTACATGACCGCGTTGGAAAATGGTACACGTCCGCTCATCACCGGCGCTGATGGCCGTAAAACAGTCGAGCTGATCACGGCGATCTACAAGGCCGGCTGCCTCAAGCAACTCGTTACCTTGCCGTTGAGCCAGGACGACGAATTTTACACCTTCGACGGACTGCTCAAGAATGCTGTGCGTTTCTACAAGAAAGGCGAAGCAGTTGAGAACTTCGCTGCGGAAGAAATTACGGTCGGCACGTATAAGTAGAGCGGTGCTGGGAAAGCACACAACTGAACATATTATAAATAGAAGGAAGGGCTTCCTCGGAACAGGGGAGGCTCTTTTTTTGACTTCTGGATACATTTAGCGGAATAGGATTAAGCCTAGTGGCCGAATCTGCTCATGTGGCGGGCTTCTTGTGGTTTGGAGGAACAGCTTCTTGTCCAGATTCAGGGGTGCGGTGGACAAAATTATCGATATTCCAAGAGCTGGGCACACACTTTCGCAATTTTTGTCCAGATCAGGGGGTGCGGTGGACAAA
>JAAYZH010000280.1 GCA_012514965.1 Clostridiaceae bacterium
AAGAGAACGAGCGGGGCTAGCCAGGCTCCATAGCGCAAGACGGGGATCCAGCCGACTACAACTGCCGCCAGGTAGGCAAGCAGCGCCAATACATTGGCGTCCAGATTGCCGAGGGACGACTTGTGTGGGGGATACAATTCGTTTTTCATAATAGTCTCCTTTCGCTGGTGGGGAGTGTCATGTCTTTGATTGAACTTTACCAATATTGTAGAGCAGATGTCAGCACTTTGCTATCGATTTATAGGGCCAAGGATAAAACTAGTCGAAGGACATAGCTGTCTTTATGCGCGAGAAAGCAACGAAATAAATGCACCAGAAAACTCGATGTTCCATCCTCCACCAGAACCAGAAGGGCGGCCTCGTGCAGAAGCCGCCCTTCTAAGGTTCGCTGCGTCGCAGGAACGTCAGCCAAAGATGTCTACATCACACTGGCCATAAGCATTGTTGCCTGTTGCTACGAGATCGTTGTTCTCCAGTTGCGCAACTGTGTGACCAAACCCTGCGTAGATACTTTTTACATCTCGCCACGAGTCAACCGCGCAAGGGTCATACGTCTGCCCTTCGACTGTAACCTTGCCGCCAACTGCGACCACGGTGCCGTCGTTCTTGAGCCCCACTGAATGCGCGTCACCTGCGGCCAGGGCTTTGATATCGGTCCAGCTGCTGACGTCACACTGCCCTTCGCGGTTATCTCCCACAGCCACGACTGTGCCATCACTCTTCACGCTGAGTGAATGATTCGCTCCGGCTGCGAGCGCCTTGATCTCGGTCCAACTGCTGACGTCGCTTTGGCCAAAGCTGTTGTCACCGGCAGCCAGTACCGTGCCGTCCTTCTTCAAGCCCAGCGTATGGGAGGTACCCGCAGCGATGGCAACGATTTCACGCCACTCACTTACGTTGCATTGACCGGCACGGTTGTCACCCACAGCCACGACAGTCCCGTCCTGACGGAGGCCGACACTGTGGTAGCCGCCTGCCGCGATCGCGGTGACTTGCCGCCAAGCGCTGACATCGAGCTGACCATAGGTATTCACACCTGTGGAAGCGACACTTCCTCCCGGACGCAAGTTCAACATGTGTTCCTGTCCGGCAGCGAGTGCTACCGTACCCATCCAGGAGTTCGTGTCATATCTGTCATCCTGGTTGAACGACTGGCCGCCGCGCGTGCCGAACATATCCTGAGAAGAAAATAAGGTGTAGTCAGGGCCGCAAGCGACGACAAGCTCCGGATTTTCAGCCGGCCGGCCTTCATCGTCGGTTGCAGTGGGTGCGGTTTCAGTTGGCTGGGCCTTGACGAAGACTTCCTTGCCTGTGCCGTCTTTTTTGACGCGATTGATGATAATAGCGAAGCCCGTGTCCATCGAAAACTGAATGCTGACGAAATAAATGACGTCATCGTAAAGGTAGATAAAAGTCGCGTCATCTGGCGCGATTTCGGTTTTCTCTGTGCCATCGAGCTTGATTTTGCTTAAGGGGGCGTCCGGCTTCTCCATCCCTGCCGCCTCGACGCCTGGCGCGCCAAAGTAAATCCAGTCACCATCGATGTTGATCCCGCCGCTGCCGAGGTCAGCGAATTCAGCATCTTCAGTGCCGTCCGTCTTCATTTTGGACCACAGCGGATTCTGTTCGGCATTTTCGGCTTTAGTCGGTCTGTAGTAGATCCAGTCGCCATGGACCGCGAATGCATCCACACCGAGAGGACTTGTCACGGATAGAGGCTGATTCTCTGTGCCATCGGTTTTGACCTTGTGCAGCAAAGTCTTGTTCTCTTCGCTGTGGAATTCCTGATAGTAAATCCAGTCACCGCTTACAACAAAGTTCGAAATGTTTGCTTCGGCGAGGATACTTTGGCCAGTACCATCGCTCATGATCTTGTAGAGCTTGGTCTGGTTATCTGTGGAATCAATGGCATAGATTGTGGTCCCGGCTACATAGGGATGCTGGCCCTGCAATGTCCCGATCTGGGTTCTTTCTGAACCGTCGGTCTTCATCTTGAACAACATGCCATTCTCAGGGTCGAGCTGATCGCTGGAAGCGTTTGTGAAGAACAGCCAGTCATCGACTAAGTTAAGATAGTAACCGCCGTTATCGCTGAGCTTGGTTTTTTCGGAACCATCCGGTTTGACTTTGTAAAGTTTGCCTTCGTTCATGTCTGTGTAATAGACCCAGTCATCGCCGAGGGCTACGAGACCGATTTGCGCTATATTTTGGGAACTATTGGCATTTTCGCCTTTTGTGGTTTTGCTTTGCCCGCAGCCGGTGAAAACACTTAAGACCAGGGTAAGCAGCAGGAGCGCGGACAGTTTTCGACGGAACAGCATAGTCATCACACTCACTCTCTGCTTTGGCCAAAAACCTGCACGGATGCGTTATCGTTCTCAACGATGTTGCGTTCAGGAGAGTTCAGTATATGGTATTGATATGTATGTGAGCGGCGCAGGGAACCGGTGGCCAAAGCTGTGCTCCGGCTCTACTATCATTGTATTCCCTTACAGCAGACTTTTAAACATGGTTGCAGATACTTCGATAGAATTTTACTTTTAAGTGTTATGAGAGAGCCCAAGTGCTCGAACAACAGGTTTTATCAATCCTCTAGTAACCGAAGACAGATCGCGCCAGGAGGGACGCGGAAAGCATTGCTCGCCTTGTGAAGGTTCCTGTCTGGGATGGCATTGAGGGTTGAACGTC
>JAAYZH010000281.1 GCA_012514965.1 Clostridiaceae bacterium
TGGCCGGCTCCATCTTTCCTATCCAGTACCATTCCTTTCCTAACTTTTCACGGTAATAAGAAAAGAGCCCCTTTTTTGTCCAGGAGACAAACTGTAATAATTGTGTTACAATATTAATATCTTTGTGCTATTCGGGAGGTCAAGCGATGATTATTAAAAGTGAACTGGAAATGTGCAAGCGTGACATGGAGGCTTGTGTGGGAAGAAAGGTTCGCTTGAAGTCCAACGGTGGACGTAAACGCACGATAATTCGCGAAGGTATTGTCGAAAATTGCTACCCCAACGTATTTACTGTTCGTTGTATCAGAACCAATCACGATGATCCGGAGATGGTTTCTTACAGTTATGTGGATATTCTCACGGATACGGTGGAAGTTGCGGTAGCGCCGGACAATCAAGGCGAAACTTTGACAGTAAGTTAAGCGCACACACTTAAACGGTTCTGCAGGCAGAGCCGTTTTTTAATGCAGGAGTTTTCTCAATACTATGCGAAACGATATGCTCTCACTGGCCTCGAATGCCAAGATCAACTGGTTTCTTGACATTACCGGGCGCAGACAAGACGGCTATCACACACTGTCAACGCTGATGCAAAAAATCAGCTTGGCTGATGACCTGTACTTGGCTTTCACAAATGATAAACTCAGAGAAATTCTGGGATCGACACCATTTGCACACGTAGACACTCTAAGGGTTACGTTTCCATCCTTGACGTTGCAATTGTCACTCGACTCAATCCAAAAACTAGTTTTAGACGAAAACAACACGATTATCAAAGCAGTTCGGCTTTTCCTAGATGCGTGTGATAGAGCAGGCATTGTTTTTCCGTATTCAGAATTGTATTTGCACTTGGTGAAACGAATTCCAGTGCAGGGAGGGCTTGGTGGCGGCAGCGCGGATGCCGCTGCCGTGCTGAGAATCCTTAACAGCCTTCTGGAGGCAGAAAATAAGGCACTGACTGAACTTGATCTTGCTGCTGTCGCTCTTCAGATCGGTGCGGATGTGCCATTTTGTTTGCATAGAGCACCGCTGGGCTATTGCACCGGCATCGGTGAGATCATCGAAGCAGTTGAGATCCCGCAGAAAGACTACAGTCTCATGCTGTTTTTGCCTGGACTGCAGGTATCGACCGCTCTGGCTTTTGGCCACTATGATTCCATGACCCGAGAGCAGCGAGAGGCGATCCCGCGGAGCGATTCTGAGGCGTTTCTTGATGCTTTGCGGGAGGCTGATTTTGCTGCTTTGTGTAAAAACGGCGTCAACGGCTTTACTTATTTGATGGCTGATCTGCATCCCGAGCTGCTTGAAATACGCTCTCAGCTGCTTGAATCCGGTGCGGTTTACGCGGCTATGAGCGGTAGCGGGCCGACATTCTTTGCAGTCTATGAGTCGGATTTGGCCAGGGAAAGAGGCGAACAGCTGTTTGCCGAATACTTGCGCAGTAGAGACTGGCAAGGCTACAGTACGGTTATGTGCAAACTGATCGGCTAGTTTCGCTGCACTTTAAGGACTATTTTCAGGCCAAGTCTGTTAAAAATCAAAGTTTGATTGACAGAATCATCTTTTGGCCATTATAATATTTTGCACTATGAGCAAATACGGGAGGTGAATATAAATGAAAAGAACATATCAACCTAAGAAGCGTCAGCGTTCACGTGAGCATGGTTTTCGCAAGAGAATGGCAACTTCAGCTGGACGTGATGTCCTCAAGAGACGCAGACTTAAAGGCAGAAAGGTCCTGACGGCCTAATGATAAAGACCGACAGTGTTCGGTCTTTATCGTTTTATAGGTTTGCAAAGAGAGGAGTGCCGCTTTGCTTGTCAGGCTCAAGAAGAATTATGAATTTGCCAGGGTCTTTCGTCATGGGAAGCGCAGAGGCGGGAAGCATATTTCTTTACACTACCGACGCAATCGCGTAGGTTGCAATCGCGTAGGCTTTACGACGGTCAAGCACTTTGGCAACGCAGTACAACGGAATCGAATGAGGCGGCTGATGCGAGAGGCTCTCCGTGATCTTGCCCCGAGCCTGTTGTCTGGCTATGATATTATATTGATGGGCCAAAAGTCGGAAGAGGCCATCGGTTTTCAGGACGTTCGTGAGGACTTGCTGAGAATCCTCCGCAAGGAGAAGCTTCTGGCAGACCCGGAGGCCGTAGAGAAGGATGAGAACTCTGCTGATTAAGCTAATCCGATTGTATCAGCGAGGTATTTCGCCTTATCTGGGCTACGGAAAATGCATATTCCAGCCGAGCTGCTCGCAATATGCCATTGAAGCAATCAGTAAGTATGGCGTACTGCGTGGCGGGGCGAAGGCTCTGTGGCGCATTTTGCGCTGTAATCCTTTTAACCGGCATGGCGGTTACGATCCGCTCGACTGACAGAAAGAGGACCACTTGATGAATCAAGCATTTATAGCGTTAGGGATTTTGGATCCGCTCTACACCCTGTTTGGTGTAATTATTCGGTTCATTTATTCCATCTTTAACAATTACGGGATTTCGATCATCCTCTTCACGATTTTGATCAGAGGTATCATGATTCCGTTCAGCGTCAAGCAGCACAAGTCCAGTCTGCAGCAGCGTGCGTTACAGCCACAGCTGCAGGAATTACAGCGCTACTACGGCGACGATAAACAAGGCTACAGCGAAGCGCAGATGGAACTTTACAAGAAGCACAACATTTCGATGTTTGGCGGTTGTCTGTCTTCGATTTTGACACTTGTCCTGATTTGGCCGATTTATCGTATCATCTCGGGGCCGATGTTCTATATCATGCAAGTCGCGGAAGAGAATTTGAATCAAATTGGCCAATTATTGGTAGGGCACGGAGTTTTGTCTGAAGCGGCGATCAATAATATCACGCAGTTCAACATTCCTGTGATGCAGGCTTTGCATGATAATCCTTCAATTTTCGCAGAAGTTATTAATAAAGGACTTATGAGAGCCGGCGATCTACTTGACTTGAATTTTCTGGGCCTGAATCTCGGCCTTAATCCTTCCTGGAGACCAGCCGACCTCTTTGGCGATCGCATGTGGATCTACCTGCCGTTGCTCTTGCTTCCTCTTATAGCCACCGGTACAACCATTCTGCAAACCTGGATCTCCACTAAGACGATGGGAACCGGCAAGGCGAAGACCGAGGCTGAGAAGGAAGCTGAACGCAGAAATCCGGCCCTCAAGGGTCAAGCTGAAGCACCGAATCCGGCAGAGAGCTCCATGAAGTCAATGAAGTACATGATGCCGATCATGACCTTGCTTTTTACATTCAGCATGCCGGCAGCGATGTCGCTATACTGGATTGTTGGTAATATTATGGCGATCGGTCAATCCTGGCTGATGTATACCATCTATAATAAGCCGATGGCTGCCCGCCAGGCTGCTTCGGATGCGCAGTATGAGGCCGAAATTATGGCAAGAGCCCAAGGTGAGCGTGATGCTTTAGCCTCTCGCGAAGCCCAAGAGAAAGCGAAGAAGAAAAGACGCAAAACCTCTAA
>JAAYZH010000282.1 GCA_012514965.1 Clostridiaceae bacterium
AACAACTGGCATGCGTACCTCAATCTGTTCGCCCAAGCCGGGTATATTACCGGGGATTTCGTCGCAGCGACGAACGCTGTCGTGTATTGCTATGTGATGTATCTGATCGGCAAATTCGAATACAAGGTCAAAACTGCCGACCTGAATAAGATCATAACCAAATGGATCTATATGACGACGGTCACCTTCCTCTACTCTGGTTCAACTGAATCCACGGTTGAGGGTATGTTTGCTGACCTTCGTGATGTGAAAACACCTGAAGAATACGTGAAGTATCTGGAGAACTTTATCGCCGGGCGGTTCACAGATGATTACTTTAACGTGACCCTGCCGAAGGATCTGGCCACCTCTTCCACCAGCAGCCCAGCATGGCTCGGATATATTGCTGCCATCAATGTGCTGGGAACACCAATGCTGTTCAGTACAGCGATCCTGTCAAAGTTTCTTGTGCCCGGCGCGAGCGGTACAAAGATTGCTATCGACCGCCATCACATTTTCCCCAAGCACTATCTGGAAGAAAACGGCTATTCTGATGACCGTGACCGCAACCAGGTAGCAAACTACACCTATATCGATTACGCGACGAATATCGTGATTTCAGATAGACCGCCAATCGAGTATGTAAGTGAATTTCGGGCGAAGCTGGGTGAAGAAGAATACAGGCGGACATGCAGAGAGAACGCCCTTCCAGAGAATTTTGAGAGCCTGGATTACCCGACTTTCCTGAACGAACGCAGAAAGCTCATGGCTGGAATAATCCGTCAAGGCTATGAAAGATTGTGCCTGTAAAGCAGCAGCCCCGTCACAGCGACGGGGCTTTTTTCAATCCTTCCGGTACCATTCTGTCTCATACCCGTCGGCCCGCAGCACGGCTCCCGGAAGCCATGGTGGCACCCGGCCCATCTGCTCACAGATTGCCTGCAGATCCACACCCTGGTTGGCTTCGATGATGAGCTCGTCGTGAATGTGCCCGCAGATAAAGCAGTGGCTCAGTGTCCGCATGGCATAACACAGGATGTCCCGCGAGATTGCCTGCACGATGTTTTCCACGAATTTCGGGCCGTAACTTTCGATTCGCTCCCATTTTTTCGTCGCCCCGACGCCCTCGTAGGTAACGGATTCGCCGCCGAATTTATTCTCGCCGATCTTCGGCTTCACGTAGGCCAGCCGCCTGCCGGACGGAAGCTGGATAAACAGCATGGCGCTTTGATAGACGAACCGGATGCCATGTGTTTCTGTGGCCGTCCGTCTCCGGATTGCTGTCTTCACGGCATCATCCACATCCCACCAGAAGGCGACGATGTTCGGATTGGACTGCCGCCATGCGGAAACCAGCGGCTGGAGCTCCTCTTCTTTCAAACCCATGTCCAAAGCGCCCATTGCTTTCAGGGCACCGACGCTGCCGCCGTAGCCGAGTGCCAATTCGGCGATTTTGCCCTTCTGCCGGAGGTGGCCGTTCACGCCATGCTTCTCAACAGGCACACCAAACATCGCAGATGCCGACGCGCAGTAAATGT
>JAAYZH010000283.1 GCA_012514965.1 Clostridiaceae bacterium
GTGTGCCCGGGGCTTGAATGGATTCCCCACATCCACCGCAAAACTTAAGGCTGCGCGGGATTTTCGCACACACCGATGAAAAGCAGGCTGTCGTTTTGGCCAGTGATCGCGAAGATGAAAGGACGATCCAGGATCATTTCTGCTCTGCCTTCGGGCATGGCGGCACCGGCAAAATCGATTTTGGTGAAGGCTGCCGCCTCGACTCCATCCTCATCGATCGCGATGTGGGTTTCCTGCCTGACACCTGAGATATAGGCTAGATGGTCGGTGATTCCGGAGAAATCAGCCTCCTGGCGGAAGGCTTTGTCGACACCAAGTCGGATCAACATGTCTTTCAGGTCAAAGGTTGAGCTGAAGCTGAATTTGGGGAGCTTCCAGACGACTTCGCCGTAATGCGCTTCGCCCCCCTCAATGGCAAGACGTGTCAGTTCAGGTGTTGCCAGCAGATCATACGGCGACACGCCTTTGTCAGGCAGGATGAAGACCATCTGCGCAGCGTTTTTCAAGGCCAAAGACGAGCGTGTGAAGTTATCCCCCCTGCTGAATCCCGCTGAGCCATAGGTTCGATTCATAAATTCACTCTTCACTTCGTTTTGGTTCGTCAGGTAGAAGACATCTTCCGCGGTTTCGTCCTTTGAGAACCGATCGATCCACTGATCGTAAAAATAGATGGTATTGATGATGGCGAGAATTTGTTCCGGATCCGCTTCGAACTTTGGCTGTAAGGTGCCTTGTGTCTGCTCGGCAATCCAGGCTGCGATTTGCTCTCCGCTTTCTGGCTGGTCAAAGTCCACATAGTGTGCGCTCGCATAGAATTGTTCTGCTGCTTGTTTGATAAAGGTGTCTTTGAAGTCTAGCGGCTGCCCCAGATAATCCTTGTCCATCCAGATCGAATTCGCGATTTTCAGCTTGCCAATTTTATTTTCGTGATAGAGTTGACGATACAGGTTGCCAGCTTGCTGCGCCAGGGTTGCGTTGTCAGGCACTCCCAGAACCGTTAGCAATTCGGCGGCAGTTTCCTGTTCTGCTCCCGAGGCGGCCAAAGACAAGGCGAAGTACAAAGAGAGCGGGGAGTAGTTTTGGTTGCGGCCGTCATCAGACAGCAGAAGTGATGTGCTCTGGTAAGAAAAATTCCGTATGGCTTCCACAATAGCTTCATCGACTGGATTTTGCTCTCTGAGGGCTATCCTCGCTTTATAATCATCATAGGCAAAGACCGCTGGGTAGACGACATCCAGCAGGGAGCCCGTCGGCTTGTCCTCTTGTCCCAGCTTGGGAAACAGCAGGATACCCGTGAATACTAGTATGGTGCAGGCAGCCAAAATCGCGGCTTGCTGCCACAGCGGCCTGCTCTTTTTCAAATTGCTGTTTTTGGCTTCTTCGATCAAGTCTTCGCGAACATCCGTTATCGCATCAAAAATTTTCTTCTCTTTCATAGTGTGATCCCTTCCTTTTCCAGAGCTTTTTTCAAGTCCTGGCGTAAACGATACAGGCGTGAGGTGAGTTTATTCGCTGCTGTCCCTGTCTGAAGCGAGAGCGACGCAAGCGAATCGCCGAACCAGTAGCGGCGCATGAAAAGAATACGGTTGTCTTTGGACTGCCGGGTCAGCCATTCCCCGATGAACACGGCGAGCTCGCGCGCATCGACTTCCTGTTCCACTGTCTCGGCAGAGGGAATGCAGTCACCTAATTCCGAAAGCAGGAGCTCTGTACCACCATAACGTTTCTGCGCGTGCTTCGCATGCCAGCGGTTAATGGAAAGATTTCGGACAATGCGACCCAGATAGGCCGTTAGGGAAGAGGGGACCTGCGGCGGTATGGTCTGCCAGGCCTTCAAACAGACGTCGTTGACACATTCTTCGCAGTCCTCGTGGTTTCCCAGAATCTGCCAGGCAATACTGTAGAGTAGACGGCCGTATTTGGCTGTGGTTGCCTGAATCGCAGATTCATTGCGTGACCAGAACAATTCAATGATCTGTGTGTCGTCCATACATTCCTCCAGGTTCGATAATCGGTACCTATCTATTAAGACAGATAAACTTGGACAATATTCGCTTGGCCAAAGAACATCCGGTGAAATAGCAGGTATTCTCGCTTGAATCGCTTGA
>JAAYZH010000284.1 GCA_012514965.1 Clostridiaceae bacterium
CCTGTGTAGGTAGCCGGATTCGAACGCGGTGTACGGCCGATCGGAGACTGATCGATGGCGATCACCTTGTCCAACTGATCATAGCCCTCTATCGATCGGTGTTTGCCGGCCTTGCGGCGGGCACGGTTGAGTCTCGCTTCAAGGGTGGGCAAAATAATGCCATTGACCAGTGAACTTTTGCCCGAACCGGATACGCCGGTAATACAACAAAAGGTTCCTAGAGGGATGCTGACATCAATCTCTTTCAGGTTGTTTTCAGCTGCGCCTTTGACCGTCAGGAAACTGCCATTCCCCTGCCGCCTGGCCTCAGGGATCAGGATGGTCCGCGCTCCGCTGAGGTATTGGCCCGTAATTGATTCCGGTGTACGCATAATGTCGTAGACATCACCCACGGCAACTACTTTGCCGCCCTGCTCACCGGCACCGGGTCCGATATCCACAATATAGTCAGCTGCGAACATGGTCTCTTCATCATGTTCAACGACCAAAACGGTATTGCCGATATCGCGCAGATGCTCAAGTGTATTCAGCAAGCGGCGGTTATCACGCTGATGCAGTCCGATGCTGGGCTCATCGAGGATGTACAGAACCCCCATCAAACCCGAACCAATCTGAGTGGCAAGGCGAATTCGCTGAGCTTCACCGCCCGAAAGCGTTGCGGATGCCCTGGCCAGTGTCATGTAATCCAGACCCACATCGATCAAGAATTGCAGACGCGCGTCAAGCTCCTGGCTGATGCGTTCAGCGACTTCGCGCTTCTGCGGGGTAAGCTCATGCAATTGCTCATGGATGTAAGTCTTGCAGCCACGAATCGGCAGCGAACAAAGTTCATAAATATTCTTCTTGCCATAACTGACCGAGAGACTCTCGGGCTTGAGGCGAGCGCCATGGCAGGTCTCGCAAACGGTTTCGGACATGTACGCTTCGTAATAAGCGCGCATCTCGTCGTTCGAAGTTTCCGCGTAGCGGCGCATCATGCTTGGGATCACGCCTTCCCAGGCGCTGCGGTATTCATCACCGCGATTATATTTCGAATTACTGGTATCCACATTGATTTTTTCGCCCTGGTTGCCAAAAAGGACCAAGTGCTTGTCTTCGCTGTCGAGCTCACGCCATGGCCGATCCAGATCGAGCCCATAGTTCTCCGCCAGGGCTTCGATGTACGACCTGGCCCAGCTCTTGCGGTCGGCAAACTTCCAGCCGCCCACAGTGATGCAGCCTTCGTTGAGCGAGAGATTCTCATCGTCGATAACCAAGTCAGGATCAATATTGCGAAAACTCCCCAGACCCGTGCAATCCGGGCAGGCGCCTTGCGGATTATTGAAAGAGAACATTCTCGGAGCGATTTCGCTGATACTGACGTTGCACTCAGGGCAGGCAAAATTCTCGGAGAAAATCTCCTCATGAAGCTGCCATTGGCGTTCACCCGCACTGTCCATACCTACTTCTTCTTGAAACTGCACGCGTACAAACCGATTTTCAGAATGCTCAAGCGCGGTCTCCAGAGAATCACTCAAACGCGAACGAATCCCGTCACGGATAACCAGGCGATCGATAACAGCCTCTATGGTGTGCTTTTTTTGCCGATCCAGATCGAAATCTTCATCCAGTTCACGGACCTCTCCATCGGCGCGCACACGGACGAAACCGTTCTTCCGTAACTGGTCCAGAAGCTTCTTGTATTCACCGCGACGATCGCGAATAATCGGAGACAGTATCAGGAGGCGCGTACCTTCCGGATGGGCCAAAACCTGTTCAATAATCTGGTCAATGCTTTGCTTCTCTATGGGTCTGCCGCACACCGGACAATGAGGTGTGCCGGCTCTCGCGAAGAGCAGACGGAGATAATCATAGATTTCTGTGACCGTACCCACAGTAGACCGTGGATTTTTGCTGGTCGTCTTCTGGTCAATCGAGATAGCCGGTGACAATCCTTCGATGCTGTCAATGTCCGGCTTCACCATTTGGCCAAGAAATTGTCTGGCGTAGGATGACAACGATTCAACATAGCGACGCTGCCCTTCCGCATAGATTGTGTCAAAGGCCAAAGAAGATTTGCCGGAGCCCGAAAGGCCCGTCAAAACAACAAGTTTCTCTCTGGGAATTCTTAGGTTTATATTCTTAAGATTGTGCTCTCTGGCACCTTTTATAACAATGGCATGATCTTGCGCCGCCATAATCTGGCCTCCTCTACGTAAACATACGGAGCTTATTGTAGCACGATCGCCACTGTCGCTCTGTCGCAAGGACACATCCCAGCCAAGAAATTCCGAGTATTACGACAGAAAATCAGCCGCATCCGCGTAAATTAAACGGCTTCCAATTTATCTTGGCAGCACATTGGTTTTTTTTAAAAAGCACTTGCGTGACGCACGGGCTCATGATAATATTATTGACGCTTGTCCTGGCCCTATGGTCAAGCGGTTAAGACGCCGCCCTCTCAAGGCGGAATCA
>JAAYZH010000032.1 GCA_012514965.1 Clostridiaceae bacterium
CAGGTGCCGAGAGCGCGAACTATCCATTTTGCACGATCGAGCCTAACGTGGGCATCGTAGCGGTTCCTGACCAGCGTTTGGACAGGCTGGCCGAAATGTACCAGCCTAAGAAGAAGACTCCGGCTATCATCGAGTTTGTCGATATCGCCGGCCTGGTCAAAGGCGCAAGCAAAGGCGAAGGGCTGGGGAACCAGTTTTTGGCCAATATTCGCGAGACCGATGCCATCATCGAAGTTGTGCGGTGTTTCGAGGACAGTGAAATTATTCACGTCAATAACACCACTGATGCAGCCCGCGATATGGAAATCATTGACACAGAACTGATTCTGGCCGATCTCGAATGGCTCGAAAGACGCATTGATAAAACTCGCCGCGCCGCGAAAAGCGGAGATCGCGAGAAAAAGGCGGAAGTCGTCTTCCTTGAACGTCTTGAGCAGCACCTGGGCCAAGGTTTGCCCGCCCGTACTTTTGCAATCGAGGAGGACGAACAGGAATTCACGAAGGAACTGAGTCTTCTCTCGGCAAAACCAATTCTCTACGTCGCTAACGTTGATGAAGGCAATATTGCAGATGCCGACAGTAACCCCCATGTACAAGCCGTAGCTGCCAAAGCAGCCTCGGAGGGCGCAGGCTACGTGTCGATCAGCGCGCGCATTGAAGAAGAGATCGCCTCGCTGGAAGCGGATGAAAGAGTCATGTTTCTGGAAGAAATGGGACTGCAAGAATCCGGTCTTGATCGCATCGTCAAGGCGTCTTATGACCTCTTGGGCTGTATCTCCTATCTCACTGCAGGCAGCGATGAATGCCGCGCCTGGACCATCACCCGCGGGACGAAAGCCCCGGGTGCCGCAGGCAAAATCCATTCTGACTTTGAGCGTGGTTTTATTCGCGCTGAGGTCGTGGCCAGCGACAGCCTGCTCAGTCTGGGTTCGATGTCCGCCTGCAAAGAAAAGGGACTGGTCCGCTCGGAAGGTAAGGAATACGTTGTTCAGGATGGCGATGTGATCTTGTTCCGTTTCAACGTCTAGTTGCTTTCCGTTTCTCCGTCACATTTCTTACAAGGGGCTGTCTTTAATGGGGCAGCCTCTTTTTGATTCCGATTCTGTCAAACGTTCAGCCAATCTTGCGGATACTCATTTCCCGATCGACAAAAAATTGGCTTGAGTGAAAACGTAAATTCCAGTGTGAAACCCTGACGCAGAGAACTGGTTTTAAGTCTTACAAAATCTTTTTGTTCCTGAACTTAGGGCTTAGTTTTTAGTGTTATCTCATGGAATTTACTTGTGTCTGTGAAGCCAGGTCCTTATACTCATGTATGAAGAGCAGAAAAAAGGGCGCACGAACGTGCGTGGCAGGCAGCAAACATTTTTCGTGAGGACTGACTTCCACTTATGTGTGTCTTGATAGGTGTGTTTGCCGGCAACCGGATGAGAGATCTTATTTAAGAAGGTAGGGTTTCAAAATTACCTGCTCTCGGGGGATTTCGCGTATGCCGAAGGCAGCAAACGCCTCCAGCATGTCGGAACGGAAAAAGCGCATGAGCTCAAACGGGGTTTTCCCGTGCCGCTTCTCACGTGGGGTGGAATTTACGTGAGAGAGAACAAGGTTGAGTGCCTGCTGATCTTTGAGGCCGAGCCTGAGCAGATCTGTTCCTTTTGGCAGAATATAGCGCAGTTCGGTATGCCTTTTTTCTAAACTTCCTTTCTGTCCAGAAGCCATGGGGTCGCAGTAGAAGACACGGGTACGTGTCAGGCCGCTGCGGGTATTCTCCATGGCTTCAGCATTTTGGAACTCTGATCCCCGGTCGGTGAGCAGGAGTGCTACCTGCTGGATAAACAAATCCAGTCCTAGAATGTCCTCCAAAAGGTTTATCCCCTCTACCATGGCATTCGCCGTGCGTTCTTTGTGAAAGAATGCGAAGAGGAAGTCGTAATCCAGCATGAGAAACGTCTGTAGATAAGGACCGCCCGGGTCGTTATAGACGGTATCCATCTGAACAATGCTTACATCCGGTTCTTCCTGAACACTGCTCAGATAGTCGGCATAGGTACGGCCTTTGAGATACTGACGATCCTCGCGTTTTTTATACAGAACCTGGGCATGCTTGGGCAGTTTGCGTCCGGTCTTCTGGCGCAGATCCAGATCGATGAGGCCCCAGGGACGGAAGACACCCTGAGCGATGTAGGTATACAGTGTTTTCTCACACAGACCGATGTCCGGATGATTCTCGACTACATGGTAGGGGGAAAGTCCTCTCTTGATCGCCGGGACGACCAGACCAGCTAGACGTTCTACATCCTTCTCGTCCAGATTCAGCCCCTGTCTGCTTTCCACAAGCCGTTTCTCATAGGCCAGCTGTGCCTGGTGCGCTTCGTATTTGAACTTGTCGAAGCGACAGCTTCGGTACTCGGGACAGCTGTTACAAGCGCCGGGCGAGCGGTCGCGTCTGGTGCAGCGAAACGGTTGATAGTCCACGCAGTCCAGATGACAGGCTCTGCCGTGCAGACAGTGTTTGTAGGCAGAGCATTCTAAGAGCAGGCGGCAACGGAAGACCTGTGCCCGGTGCAGGGCAATTTCCTTGCCAACGGTCGAATTGTCCTTGCCAATGGTTCTTGCAATCGCTGTTTTCGTAGAGCCTGATTCGATGCCTTTTTCTATGAGTTTGCGTTCTTCTAAGCAAAGATGTCTGTTTCGATTTGTTGCAGCCATAGTCTAAACTCCTTTCTGATGCGGCTGCCGGCAAGAAAAAGTGTACTACAAAGTTCTAAAAACTTTATAGAAGAACTGAATGCCAGTTCAACTGCCTTATACTGGAATTTAGGTTTTCACTTAAATCGACAAAAAATTGTAGATCTCTTCCCGCCTTTTTCCACTCAGAAATGCTAAGATAAATGTAGTGCTTCATAGTCCGATTCCTCCTTTTGATTGCTAGTTACTATCATTGTAAGGGGACCGGTGCTAGGGGGCACTTTGTTTCAGAGGTGTTGCACTTGAAGTGTAAGTTCAAGCCTTGATTCGGGGTTCTGGGGCAAATATCCGAGTAATCCAAGCGGAGTAGCCGCACAACTCGGTTTTTTGCCACG
>JAAYZH010000285.1 GCA_012514965.1 Clostridiaceae bacterium
GTGACGGATGTGAGAAACGACAGACCGCTGATTTCCGTTGCGCAAATTGCGCCAAAACAGAAACTTCGGCTGCACATGCAAGACGGCGTTGTCTACTGCCGTGTTGAGGAGAAGGAGGAACGTTCGCATGGAACAACCTGAATTGCGTTTTGATCTGGCGGATAAATCTGTAACTGCGCCTGAAGGTGAAACGGCCACAGCTGATACGGCTTCAGTTGAGCCTGTCGCTGCAAACACAGAGCCTAGTTTTGAAGCAGCTATGAAGGAACTAGAAGAGGTGGTCAGCGGCTTGCAACGCAGCGACCTGTCCCTCGATCAGTCTATGGTCTTGTTCCAACGCGGCAGCTATCTTGTACAGCTTTGCCGACGTCGACTGGATAAAGCCGAGCAGGAGGTTAAAGTCCTGCTCGAAGAACAAAACGGTCAGATGTCTGAAAATGATTTTGCCCCGGAGGCAGAAGGGAAAGTGTAATGCCATACGATATCCTGATGCAAAGCTACCGTAATCGCATTGAGACTTTTTTGCCAGGCTGCCTGCCCGCTCCTGACTCGACGCCGGAACGTTTGCGTGAAGCCATGGCTTACAGCCTCCTGGCGGGAGGCAAACGAGTGCGCCCGGTTCTGGCGCTGGCCGTTGCCGATCTGCTGAGGGAAGGCGCGTCTCAAAGCAAGGCAGTACTCCGTTACGCTGCTGCTGTCGAAATGATTCACACTTATTCCTTGATACACGATGATCTCCCGGCAATGGATGACGATGTTTTGCGGCGGGGAAAGCCGACAAATCATGTGGTTTTTGGCGAAGCACTGGCGATACTGGCCGGCGACGCGCTTTTGACAAGAGCTTTTGAGCTCGCGGCCAAAGCGGACGAAGACTCCGCAGAACACATTAGCGATGCGTCCAACCGTTTAGAAGCCTGGCTGCTGCTGGCAAACCTGGCCGGATCAGCGGGCATGATTGGCGGACAGGTATTGGACTTGGCCGCCGAAGGTCGCCAGGTCAGTGTAGAGCACCTCCGCAAACTGCAGGCACTCAAGACCGGTGCGCTGCTCCAAGCGCCCGTACTGGGCGTAGCAGCCCTCTTGGACGCGCCGCCGGCGGCGAGCGAGGCTTTGCGTGCGTATTCGTTACAATTGGGACTGGCCTTCCAGATTCGCGATGATATTCTGGACACAGAAGCTACGAGTGCGGAGCTGGGCAAAACCCCCGGCAAAGACGAGGTCAACCAAAAGGCCACCTATGTTACACTATTAGGGAAAATTGAGGCTGCGCAGGCCCTCGCAGCGGCCAGTCTCGCGGCTCTGCAAGCTTGTGAGCAGCTGACGGCTTTAGGCTACGACAGCAGGTTTTTGGCCTATTTTGCAGAAGTGTTGAGCGGGAGAACATCTTGAGCACGATTCTAGACAGCATCACCTCACCTCAGGATATCAAGGCATTGAGCCCCGAGGAGTGTGATCGTCTGGCGGAAGAAATCCGCCAGTTTATAATCAGTACCGTCGCAGAGACAGGCGGTCATCTGGCTTCCAATTTAGGTGTTGTGGAGCTCACGATCGCCTTGTTTCGCGTATTTGATTTTCCTGCAGA
>JAAYZH010000286.1 GCA_012514965.1 Clostridiaceae bacterium
ATGAGGCCCTTGGTTGCAGCTCTGTCCATTTCTTTGACAACTTGCTTAACAGTAGCTTCGGCGTTCTCGGCTTGATCCGCAACGGCAACACGAGCATTCTTCAAAGATGTACGCAATCTGCTCTTCTTGGCCTTATTCACTTCGGTTTTCTTGGCCAGGACGCTGACCCGTTTGATCGCTGATTTAATATTTGGCATTGATTTCACCTCCTGTCGACGTTGCAATTAATTAAAATGCTTAGGAAGTCTACCATAAGAGAATTGATATTGCAAGGATGCAAAAGCAGCGCTCCGAATTTTTTTTGGAGTTTTTTGCGTCGCTACTCATTATTTTTGGAGCTTCCTGCTTCACTAATCAATCTGTAAAGGGAAACTGTCCATTGAAAGGATTATTCTGCGGCAGGAATTGTCGACTTGAGAGAATGAAACCGGTGTAACTGTTTTTTTGCCTCAGTAAGGTTTACAATGTTTAAAGCTTTACTTCGAATATTGAATGAGTACTATCCGGCAGTACCGTTCTACTCACATTACATGCAGCACAGAGCGTGAGACAGCCTGTGCCACGCTTATTTATCATGTAAGCAGACTGCTTTTACGCTCACGAAAGGGTACCTATGCCAGAAGAGAACAAAAAAGAGAAACGCAATACGCCTGCAAGAACAGGTAATCGCAAACCAGCCAACACGAATCAAAAGAAAGATACGTTTATACCACATATGATTCAAGACAACACCCCTGCGGCTGAAAACACCGCAAAGACAAAAACGCAGAGTTTTAAGGCTCGCAGCCAAGCGCTGCAAGGGCAGTCAGCAGCGAACGCCACAGCTTCCGAAGCAAAGAAACCAGAATCCAGAAGGCCCCGAGCTCAGGCAAATCCGGCCCGACCGGAAGCTTCCGCCAGTGCCAGGCCTCGTGCTCCCAGAAACGCCCCCCCTGTCGCGCCCGAAAGTGCGAAGAAGGCATCTCGAGGTCAATCCGGCGAGTCTGCTCCGTCCAAGAACAGTTCAGGTCGCACCGGCAGCAACTCCAGAGCGCGTGTGAAGGCACCGACCTGGGCCAACGAAAGCAAGCCACGCGGCCGCAATGCAGCGACAGACACCCCTACTGCTCCTGCAACCACTCCGGTGCTCTCCCCGCAGTACGCGCTGGCAACTTCACGCGGCGGCGCCCGCAACTTCCGCGGCACAAACATTCGCAGCGCAGCGCCAAAAATGCAAGAAAACACCCGTAATCTTTCTTCTGATACCTTGAAGATCATCCCTTTGGGCGGTCTTTGTGAAATCGGCAAGAATATGACGGTGTATCAGTACGGCAATGACATGATCCTCGTCGACGTCGGTGTGCTCTTCCCTGAGGAAAGCCAGCCTGGCATCGACGCTGTTATTCCGGATTTTAGCTATGTATTGGAACACATCGACAATCTGAGAGCGATTTTCATCACGCATGGGCATGAAGATCATATTGGCTCTCTTCCTTACCTCATGAAGAGCATTCGCAAGAATGTACCGATTTACGGCGGCAAGCTTGCTGCTGAGCTGATCAAGCTGAAATTCGAGGACCGCGGCATGAAGCAGTTCAGCCAGCAGGTCTATTCAGTCTTGCCCGGCCAAACCCGCCGCGCCGGTTGTTTCGATGTAGAGTTTATCAATGTCAATCACAGCATCGCTGACGCCTTCTCTTTGGCCATCACGTCCCCGGCAGGTATAGCGGTCCATTCAGGTGACTTCAAAATCGACTACACACCGGTCAACGGCACTCCGATCGACTTGCCGCGATTCGCTGAGCTTGGCAGTAAGGGAGTCCTGGTCTACGTCGGTGAAAGCACCAATGTCTCCCAGCCAGGCTTTACCATGTCCGAGAAGACGGTAGGTGAAACCTTTGCCCGTCAATTCGAATCGGCTACAGGCAGAGTGTTTGTTGCGACCTTCTCATCGAATGTCAGCCGTGTACAACAGATTATCACCGCCGCTGAGAAATCAGGTCGAAAGGTGGCCCTGGTCGGCCGCAGCATGTTAAATGTATTCAATGCAGCGAATAAACTTGGCTACATAAAGATGAAAGAAGACACGCTGGTCGAGCTCGATCAGATTAATCGCCTTAAGCCTGAAGAAGTCTGCGTCATCTCCACCGGCAGCCAGGGTGAGCCCATGTCTGCCTTGACCCGCATGGCCTATGCCGAGCATCGCTCGGTCGAAATCCGCGGCGGTGACACGGTTATCATCTCGGCTACTCCGATCCCCGGCAACGAGAAGCCCATCTATCGCGTTATTGATGAGCTTTACAAGCGCGGTGCCAACGTAGTCTATTCGTCCATCGCGGCTATCCACGTCTCGGGCCACGCAAATCTTGAAGAGCACAAGATCATGCATGAACTCCTGCGTCCCAAATATTTTGTGCCGGCGCATGGCGAGTACAGAATGCTCTATCATCATGGTCAGCTGGCTCATGAGCTGGGTATGGCCTGGGATAACATCTTCATTCTCAACAATGGCGACATTTTCGAGTGTGATCAGGCTTCCGCCCGCATTGGCGGCTACACTACAGCTGAGGCTATCCTCATCGACGGCGAATCCGCTACGTTGAAAGACAGTGTTGTGTTACAGCAGCGCAAAGACCTGACCAGTGACGGCGTAATCTCCGTGGCTGTCTGCCTAAATAAGCAGTATCAGCTCCATGGCCAGCCGGAGATCCTCTCCTACGGTGCTCTCATGGATTCCGATGAATCCGCGGCCAACAACGAGATCGCGCGTTTTGTCAGTCAGTTTATCCAAAAAAGCAGCGCCGAAGGCAGCAAACTCCCGTCCATCCTGCGTTCACGCCAATTCCGCGGCCAGCTGCAGAACTTCTTCTACAGCAGGGCCGGGCGACGACCGGTCACCCTTGTCTCGGTGTTTGAAGTCTAAATGCTCTCAAGGGAAATATCGTCTGTCAAAAAGTGAAGAGTGAAGACCAACGCCTGGTCGGTCTTCACTTTTTGCTGGCAGATGCCACCTGTATCTGACAATATTGTGAACGAATTTTCGAGGTTACTAATCAATGATTCATTCTTCTCAAGGCAAAGGTAAGCTGCTGGCTCTGTTTGTGTCCGCATTGATCCTTACCTCCTCCTGCAGCCTGAACTTCCCCGCTTTGATTGACGGAGCGAAGAAGCCAGAAATACCTCAGAAGCAATCCACCACAGGCTCTGCGACAAGACCTGTTACGGATACCACTGCTTCAGCAAGCACGCTGCCGACTTCAACTGTCTCCGGCACCACCACTACTGTGGCTGTGAGTTCCGAACCCAGCCCGGCGCCAACCACCACATCTGCCGACCTCTACGATCAGCTTCCTGCGTCGTATCATCCGTATGTCGTGGAGCCTGGCGACGTGGCTGTTGCAATCTTCGAACGCGACTACGATCAGTACGAGGAAGGCGCGCATAAACAAGCTGCCCGTACCCCTGGTGTGATCGAGTTTCTGGTCAGACGCACACTCACCGATCCAGGAGCCTCCGCGATCACACCGACAGAAAATCCTTTTCCAGATGAGCAGCTGCCCTATTTTTCGCAATGGGATCAGCGATGGGGCTACAATTCGTACGCCGGGGGCTTTTTTGGCCAAACCGGCTGCGGCCCTGTGGTCTTATCTATGGTCTACACAGGACTTACCGGCAAAGAAGATAAGCTTCCTCCTGCAATGGGAGAGTTTGCCGGGGAGCAGGGTTATGAGCTGAACGGGAACGGAACGGCCTGGCTCCTGATGAGCGAGGGGGCGAGCAAACTGGGACTTACAGCAGAAGAGCTTCCGCTATCCAAGTCTGCAATGATAAAGGCTGTATCGGAAGGCCGTCCGATCATCTTGGTTGTCGGCCCCGGTGATTTCACCAGCGGCGGGCACTATATCGTCCTCAGGGGACTAGTCGACGGTGAATTTTCGATTTATGACCCTTTCAGCATCAGCAACAGCCAGAAGCTGTGGAGCTACGAGCAGTTAGAAGGCCAAATCCGCAATATTTGGGCCTACAGCCAAGCTTGATCCCTAATCTTTCTCGAATCGATAACCGGACCGCAGAATTTCAATAAAACGAAAGCCTGCGGTTTTTTCTGTGCAATTGCCTGGTTTTTTAATATTAACAAGGGAAACATCCTGATTATCTTGAAAACATAAAAAATTTTATTGAATCGTTTCCAAAATCGAAGCTTCTGTAACAACACTTGCTGCTTGTATTGCGCTATAATTAACAAAGTAAAGGACAGGGATCTCCTGTCTGAGTGCAATTTGACTATTTCCTTGAAACTGCGCAGAGGAGACCTGTATGCATTTTGGGGAAAATGTCGCATTTAAGTGGATTTATCTGCTTGTCCGCGGCAAATGTAGAACTCACACTTATACAAGTAATGGAGGAAAGAATGATGAATTTCAAGAAGTTGACGGCAACCGTCCTCGGCGGTGCCCTGCTGTTTGGCTTAGCAGCCTGCGGCGGCACGACGACTACCACAACAGCAGCCCCCGGCACCACAGCCGCACCGGCAGCTACCACAACGGCAGCTCCTGCTACTACAGCAGCTCCGGCAGCCAAGGACGTGACCATGCTGGTCTGGTCCCCTGCTGATGACGTCGCCGACGCGCAAGGCGCCTGGCTGAAGAAAGAGACTGAAGCTTTCGCGAAAGCAAATCCTCAGTGGAACATTACCTGGGAATTTGGCGAAGCCGGTGAAGGCGAAGCTCGTGACAAGGTCCTCAAAGACGTTGACGCAGCCGGTGACGTGTACATGTATGCGAATGACCAGGTCAACGATCTGATCGCAGGCAACGCTTTGGCCCGTTTAGGCGGCGAAGCGGAAGCCTATGTCAAGAATACGAATGCGGAGTCTGTTGCTTCATCCGTTACAGTCGACGACAAAGTCTATGGTATCCCTTTCACGACGAACACCTGGTTCATGTACTATGACACCAGCGTATTCTCCGAAGAAGACATTAAGAGCCTCGATACCATGCTCGAGAAAGGCAAGGTTTCCTTCCCGCTCAGAAACTCCTGGTATCTGGCTTCTTTCTACCTCGCCAATGGCGGCACCATGTATGGTGACGGCACAGATGACGCAGCCGGTATCGACTTCGGCGGCGAAAAAGGTGTTCAAGTTACAGAGTATCTCGTTGACCTC
>JAAYZH010000287.1 GCA_012514965.1 Clostridiaceae bacterium
AAACAATAACTCCACCGCCTGCGAGGCCGATCACCAGACCAATTAACATTTCTACCATGGTAATCACCTCCAATAAAATATTCATTTTTCAATGTCCAATTCGTATCTCAATGTCAACGGTAAAAAAGCTTACCGCCTTCCGAAAATACTATCATGTATTTTAGGCAACTTCCGTGATATTTGCAAACGCTATTTTGTGTCATCTGACAGATTGCTGAACAATTACACACACATTGTTCGTATATTTGTTTCATTCTGCCGTCGTCTCAACATTAGCGGGCAAATCAAGATCCATAAGCGGCTGCAAACTCGTATGGCAAATCTGTGCCCTCTCTACGGCATTCAGTTTTCGCAGGAGTCTGCAGAGGTCCGCAGGCAAAGGAGCGCGCACATCTATCATTTCTTTCGTGAGCGGATAGACAAATCGCAGTCTGGCTGCGTGCAGGAACTGCCTGTCCAGCTCACGATTCAGCGCCAGAGCCCTAAAGTCCCTGGCCATGCCCGGATCACTAAAGACACGCTTGTCAGCCATCAGGTAGTTGGCGCGGTTGCGACCGCGAATTTCCGAACGTGCCCGGAAGGTCTGTTCCCACCCATAGAGCGAGTCACCCACCAGCGGAAAGCCGAGATGCGCTGAATGAACACGAATCTGGTGCGTACGTCCGGTCTCCAGGCGAAAGGCCAGCAATGACGTCTGTTGGCGTGGCCAGGCCGCAACTCTGCGGAAGTGCGTTCGGGCTCTTTTGCCATCCTCTCTGATCATTCTCAAGATAATGCTGTCGGGGGCCCGGTCGATGGGAGCGTCAATTACACCTTCTTCCGGCGGCAGTCCGTGGACCAGACCATAGTAGATTTTTTGAATCGGGCTTGTGGTCAGGAGATGGTGGGCAAAACCGTTTTTTGCTATGATCACCAGTCCGGAGGTATCAAGATCAAGGCGATTTGCCGGATGCAGCTGCTTGTCTGACAAAACGGTGGTAAGCCCTCTGTCTCCGGGGAAGCGCGGGTGTGTGGGTGTTGCCGGCGGCTTAGAAACCAAGGCAAACCAGTCATCTTCGAAATAGATCGCTATATCTTCTTTGGGATTCAGAGGGCCGAGCTGTTCATTTTCTTCTTCGAGGCGAACTTCAAGCAAACTGCCGGGTTCGACAACCGTTCTGTTCATAATGAAAGTCCCGTCGCTGGTCAGCGCCCGGCCGTTGCGCAAGCGACGGCTGAGCGCGCCTGAGACACCAAGTCGCCTGCGCAGCACGTGCTCCGCAGTTTGACCTTCATCTTCTTTTGTGACCCGATAATGTAAGTACATGATTCTCTTTCTATTGCTCTTCCCTGCCGGGTTGCTGCCCGGAGCGGAAGAAAGGCGGATCCACAGTTCCATCGAGCAATGCGGTATAAGCGCTGACTTTCCGGAAGGTATTACCCATCATTTCTCTCTCGCGGTAGGCGCGCAGCAAGTCCAGATCAAAATCGGCTAAGAACAAACCGCTCTCCAGCTCACCTGCCAGACAGATCGTGGGATCGAGATCATTCTCATCCCGGTCCCAGACAATCGGCGAATACGCGCAGGAGCAGCCTTTGCCGGGTCCCGGCGGGTTCGCCATCGCCACGCCGACCATGTTTTCGTAAGCACGGGTGGCCAATGCTCTGAGCCGCGCGGGCATTTGGCCGCAATCATTCGGAACCAGAATAATTTCTGCCCCCTGCAGCATGAGCAGGCGGGCACTCTCAGGGTACTCCCGGTCATAGCAGATCATTACGCCCAGACGCACGCCATCGACCTCTGCAGAATAAAAGGCCTCACCGCTCTCAAGGTTCGCTTCCTCAGAGAAATCACAGGTATGCACCTTATCGTATCGCAAAACCAGCTGTCCCTGTTTGTCAAAAACCAGGGCAGAATTTCGCGGAGCTTTTTCTCCCGCCACGAAGGCAGTCGCAACAATAGCCAGGTGATTTTCTCGGGCAATTTCTGCAAGTTCAGCAAAAACTGGTGAATCAGGAGAAAGCACGCTGGTCGGATGCAAGGGAAATTCATAGCCTGTCAAAAACGCTTCCGGCAAGAGGAGCAAATCCGCTTCCATTGCCGCGGAGTCAGCGGCTAATTCACGTACGCGCGCCAAATTGCGTTCTGGCGAAAGAGGCAGAGAATTGACCTGGGCTAGAGCAATACGATAGATCATAGTTTTCCATTCTTTCGTCGTTGGAAACAAGCGGATAGAGCAGCCGCTTATTCGCTTCTGGACAGGAGCTTACGGGCCAGGTCCAGCGAGCTGACATCTTCGCTCCGTCCGCTCAACAAACGCGCGATTTCCGCCTCACGCTCTGCAGATGACAACTGTCGGATAAACGTCCTGGTACGCTCGACGTCACTCTCTTTGTAAATCAGGAACTGCGCATCCGCTGCCGCGGCAATCTGCGCCTGATGCGTTACACAAAGAATCTGGTGTGACAAGGCCAGTTTCTTCAGCTTACGGCCCACAACCTCGGTGGTTTCCCCGCTGATGCCGGTGTCGATTTCGTCGAAGATCAGCAGAGGGGTCTCATCTGCCTCGGCCAAAATGACTTTGATTGCCAGCATAATGCGCGAAGCTTCTCCGCCTGAGGCCGTCTGAGCAAGAGGTTTCAAAGACTCGCCGCGGTTAGCGGACAACATAAATTCACAGCTTTCAAGGCCGTGAGCCCTCGCCCCCGATACACCAAACTCCGAGAAACGAACCTGAAAAACAGCGTCGCGCATCCCCAGCTCACGGAGCTCAGCTACAATCATTTCCGACAGGGCAAGCGCAGCCTGCTGTCTGGCCTCGCGCAGCGCCAAACCGCGCGTCTCCAGTACGGCAGACAATTGTTTCTTGCGCTCCTGAATCTGATCAGCGATTTCCGTTGCTTCTTCTATCCGCTGCAAACGGTCCTCTGCACCAGCCAAAAACTGCAGAACAGAGCTGATATCGCCGCCGTATTTGCGCTTAAGGCGCGTAATGGCATCCAGGCGTTGATCCACTTCTTCAAGCTCCCCCGGATGGGTTTCGAGCCGGTCCAGCATGGTATAGAGGCTCGTAATCGCCTCACGAATCAGCTCCGCGGACTGGGTCAGCTGGGACAACGGCTCAGCCAAATCCGCGTAGAAGGACAATTTCTGAACTTCGCTGAAAGCGTTGGCTACGTGATAACTTGCGCCGCTGTCATCTTCGCTGCCTTGCAAATCGACTAAGGCCTGGCGAAGCCCCAGTTCGAGCTTCTCCTGATGTGACAACAAGTCACGCCGCTTCTGCAGCTCCGCATCCTCACCTTCACGCAGGGCCAAAACCTTTATCTCGTTGATCTGATACTGTAAACGTTCCATCAGGAGTCTGCGCTCCTCAGGATCAGCCAGAAGCTCCTTTTCGCGGCGAGCCAGCTCCTGCCAGGCTTGATAAGCCCTAGTGTATGCCACTTGCAGAGGCTTGATGGTCTCGCGGCCAAAACGATCTAACATACCTAAGTGCTTCTCGGAACGAAAAATCTGCTGCCTGTCATTCTGGCCGTGAATATCCGCCAGTACATCGCCGATTCGGCGCAACAAGGCCAAAGGAACGATGCGCGCATTCACGCGACAGATGTTGCGGCCATTAGCGCGAATTTCGCGAGCTAAAATCAGCTGATCTTCGTCGCCAATCAGCTCCAAAACTTCTGCATCCTCAGCAAAAAGATCCTGAACAGCAGAAAAAACAGCTTCGACTCTGGCTTCTTCAGATCCGCCGCGAATAACATCCTTGTTCACAGACTGACCCGTGATCGCGCCAATCGCACCCAATAGCAGGGATTTACCGGCCCCGGTTTCACCGGTAATCACCTGAAAACCTGTAGCTAAATCCAGCTCGGCATGCTCAATCAAGGCCAGTTGACTGATCTCCAGGCGTTCCAGCATGCCTACCCCCGTTTGCCGACAGCGGCAAACTGCATGAGTTCATGCTCCATTAGTTCCACATCAACACCTGTCTTCGCAGCGATAAAAATCGTGTCGTCACCGGCAATTGTCCCGGCAACCCCGGTAATATTCATTGCGTCAATAGCGGAAGCGCAGGCAGGAGCCATCCCCGGCAACGTGTGCACAACAATCAAATTGCCTGCCGTAACGCTGTTGAGGACAGCCTCTCCAAAAACCTTCAGCAAACGGTCGGTACCCGGATCGTGCATGGTACGCATGGCAACGAATTTCTGCTTGCCGTTCTTCGTGTTTGCTTTGATAATATTCAGCTCTTTAATATCACGAGACACAGTTGCCTGCGTAATGGAAAGCCTGTCAGCCTGCAGCCGCTTGACGAGTTCCTCCTGCGTGGCAATCTCATCTGCAGCGATTATCTCCAGTATTTTGCGGTGTCTGTCTTGCTTACTTAGCTTCATCTCGCCTTCCCCCTGGCATTTATCTTATCCGGCAATCTGCGGAAAAATTCATAGCTCTCTAAACTGGCCAGCATCATCGGGCGCTCAGCGCGCTTGATCACGACTCTGTCTTCCGGTCCCACATTCACAGACGACCTTCCGTCTACACTGAGACTCGGCCGGAATGGGTAGTCTTCTTCGATTCCGATTTCGATCACACTCGCGGGCTCAATTATATAGCTGCGATTGTGGAGCGAATGCGGGCTGATCGGCGTGAACAAGATCAGCTCAAGCTGCGGGTGGATGATCGGTCCGCCGCAGGCCAAAGCGTAGCCCGTCGAGCCGGTAGGCCCCGCCACAATTAAACCATCACTTAATATCGTTTCTATTTTATTGCCATTTAACGTAAAAGTGCAAGGAATTATGCGGCTTATGTTGCCACGGTACAAAACTACATCATTCAATGCGAACGCATGCAGCAGCAGTTGTCCCTCACGGTTCAAAACCCAAACTTCCAGCATCATACGTTTGCAAAGGGTGAAATCCCCTTTGGCCAGACGCCTCAGCGAGCTCTCAAGGTCTTCTGACTCGATCTCTGTCATAAACCCCATCATGCCCAGATTCACTCCGATAAGAGGAATTCCCTTGCCATAAATTTCGTGGCAAGTATACAAGAATGTGCCGTCGCCGCCGATGGAAATCGCAAGATCCACGCCTTCCCAGGTGCCGGTCACATTTGCTTGCTTATGGTCGCGATGCTTGTCCCGCGTATCCGGGAAGACGACTTCCTGCTGCATGCTCTTCAACAAATCAGCCGTTTTATTTAAGATAGCAAAGCCGGGGTCTTTATAGATGTCTGAAACTATACCGAATTTCACGTTATACTCTCTCCTTGTCCAATAGCGCCAGGGCCTCTGCGCAAATGTTGCTTACACTGATGCCGTATTGTTCAAGGACCAAACCGCGTTTGCCCTGCAAAATTGCCTGGTCCGGAATGTGAATAGACTTCATCCGGCAATTGTTCTCTCGGGCTCGTAAGCCGGCGCAGATCTCTTGTGAGCAGCTGCCGGTCTCGACGATTTCTTCGATTGTCACGATCGGCAAGAGCGAGGCTTCCTCTATCGAGGCCCAGTCTAGCGGTTTGAGTGAACGTAAGTCCAGTACTCCGGCAGATATACCTTGACCTGCGAGTTGAGCCGCTGCCTGCCAGGCCAGGCCTGTGGTATAACCCCACGCAACCAAGTTGAGGTCACTGCCCCGTTTCAGCCACTGTGCGCGCTCGATGCCATGATGAATGCTCCCTTGCTCCACCAGAGATCGGCGAATCTTGAAGAAATCATCTTTCGACAGGAGAGGCGCACCTTTGGGGTAGCGGATGATCACAGGACCTTCAGCTTTGGCCAAAGCAGTCTTCATCATGAGGAATAATTCGTCATAGTCGCGAGGGGCCAGAATTGTCCCTCCCGGCAATGCCCTTAAGTAGGCCAAATCGTACAAACCCTGGTGTGTTTCACCATCTTCACCGACAACCCCGGATCGGTCCAGGCAAAAAAGCACCGGCAGGTTCTGAAGGACCACATCATGCTGGACTTGGTCAAGCGCGCGCTGCAAGAAAGTTGAGTAAACTGCCACCACCGGACGCAATCCGCCCGACGCCATGCCGGCAGCCAGGGCAACCGCGTGCTGTTCGGCAATACCGACATCGAAAAAGCGTTCAGGGAATAATTTGCCAAAGGCCTCCATACCCGTACCGCTGGCCATGGCTGCGCAGATGCCCGTAACGCGCTCATCACGCACAGCGAAATACTGCAGGCAGCGGCTGAACGCGTCTGTAAAGCCGGAGCTGCGGCGCAGATCAGACTGGAATGTCTCTGTCGAATCACCCGTTTTGTCAACAAGCTCGACGTTCGGCACTCCGCTTTCGACTTCAAACGGGGCGACGCCGTGATAGTTTTGCGGTTGTGACACAGCGGGATGGTAACCTTGTCCTTTGACCGTGCAAATATGAATCAAAGTCGGCCCATTCGTCTCCGCTGCTGTCCGTAATGCACGCTCAAGGCTCTCCAGGTCATGGCCATCGATAGGTCCGTAATAACGGAACCCGAATGCCTCAAACATAGCGTTCTCTTGCGGCATGAATTTGCGCCGAAACCAGTTCTTGAGGCTCACGAGGCCACCGGCCAAAGGCTTGCCTATCCCCGGAATCCGATGGAGGAAGCGCTCGACCTTGCCCTTGAAACTTCGATA
>JAAYZH010000288.1 GCA_012514965.1 Clostridiaceae bacterium
CGCAGCCGGGGTACTGATTGCGTCTCCCTTGATCATGGCTTTCCCGCAGGCGATTGCTAAGAACGCAAATGCCGGACTCGCAGCTTTGAGTGGTTTTGTTTTCATGTTTTTCAGCAACAAACTGATCCAATACAGAACGAAGCAAGAGGAACTTGCTTTTGGCATTACAGCCATCGAGGGAATCGCGATTCACTCCTTACTCGATGGCATCATTTATTCGGTGACCTTCACCGTAAGCTTGTTCACAGGAGTACTTGCGGGAATCGGTCTTGTCGTGCATGAATTTGCCGAAGGTGTGATTACTTTTGCGGTTCTGATCAAAAGCGGATTTCGAGCGCAAAAAGCCCTCCTAGTGGCTTTTTGTGTGGCGGCTCTCACCACCCCGGTGGGTGCCTTCCTCTCATATCCACTGATTCGTTTTCTGCCGGAGCAGACCTTGGGCCTTGCCTTGGGCTTCGTCGTAGGTGTACTGATTTATATTTCGGCTGCGCATTTGCTCCCGGAAGTGAAGGAGCATGAGAGAAAACATTCTTACTTGGCGTTGCTTGGAGGAATCGCTCTGGCTCTCCTGATGCTTTTGATCAAATAAAGAATTTGACACATCTGAGAATCTGTTTGATCAGCCTTGACTGCTGGCGTTTGCGAAGACTTCTTCAGGTTGCCCGGCGGAGGCGGTTTCGATGCATCCTGCCTTCTGCAAGGCGATTTTGGCCACAAAAGGACCCACCAGTTCATAGACTATAGTTGCGCCGAGAATGATGGTACGAATCTGACTGCCGACTGCTGCGGGCAAAATTTGCTGGGCCATGGCACTCAGACCTAGAGCTACACCAGCCTGCGGAACCAGTGTCAAACCCAGGTAACGCTGGACAGGTTTGCTGAACCCTGTCGCTACTGTAGAAAAATAGGCGCCGGAGACTTTGCCCAGCACGCGTCCGCCGACATAGAACAGTCCCAAGGCTCCGACACCGGCCAGGCTTGCAAGTTTGAGATCTGCTCCGGATAACACGAAAAAACAGAGGAAAATCGGCGGTGTAATGTAGTCGAGCTGTTCCTGAAAATGACGCGTGCTGCGGCCCAGATTCGCGACTGTGAGACCGACCATCATCAGCATCAGAAGACTCGAAATCTCAAGCGCCAGTGCCAGGGCAGTTGTGCCGAAGACTACAGCCACGGTAACAGCCATGGTCTCTTCGCCGCTTTTGACCATGCGGGAGATCAAAATATACAGCAGACCGACCGCCGCGCCGATTGCCAGGGCAAGTAGGATTTCTCCGACGGGTTCAACAAGCATGCTTCCCACACTTACTTTCTCTCCTGCCAGCATCGCATTGGCAAGCGAAGAGGAGATCCCGAAGATGATGATGCAGACGGCATCGTCCAGAGCTACGACCGGAATGAGGACATCGACGAGCTCACCTTTGGCCTGATACTGTCGAATGACCATGAGCGTGGCAGCAGGAGCCGTGGCACAGGCGATACTGCCCAGAACCAGGGCAAAGGGCCAGCTTTGGCCAAAGAGATAAACCAGACCGAGTGTGACGACCACAAAAGCTCCGAGAGCTTCCGCGATAGTTACCAGAAGAATCTTGCTGCCAAGGCTGCGAATTTTTGCCAGATTCATCTCACTGCCAATCGAAAAGGCTATGAAAGCTAAGGCAACATCGTTGATCAAATGCAGCGACTCCGCGACCTCGCCGGACAACAGGCCCAGTACCGACGGGCCGATCAGGATCCCTGCCAGCAGGTAGCCGGTGACATGGGGGAAGTGAAATTTCTCACAAAGACGCGCAAATAACAGACCGCTCGCCAGAAGAACGGCGATACCTAATAATTGTTCCATTAAATTTATTCCTTTATCTGATTAAACCTTCAAAACTGGAGACGGGGAGGGTAAACATTACGCCCGCGTTCTCTTGTTCCAAGTCACCCACAACCTCACGCACACATTCCTTCGCGATCGCGAGCCGCCTGCTGTCGAGTACGAGAAAGATTGTCTTGTTGAAAGGGCGTCCGCGGTTGAGCATAGTGCGGTAATTCGTAAATCCGCTGTCCCGGGTACGGCTGAAGAGGGTAGAGACCATACCTTCACTGTCCAGGATGGTACCACCGTAGATGCCACGCTGGCTGAACAAATCGAGCAGCGCATTCAGATATTTCTCTTGATTCATAACAATCACTAAGGCTTCCATTGTTTACCTGCCTTCCGCGTGTCATTATAGGATCCTCTTGGAGTGAAAACAAGGAAGGCGTGTGTTTCAAGTCACAGAAAATTCATGGGTTTTACGCTTTTGAGGGTGGGCATGGGCTGTTCTTCGTAACGAATGTTACAAAATGCGCCAAACTCCGGCCTATGATCAAAGTAGAGGGGTGTCCCACAAGCAGTAAACGGGCCTGACATCGCGTCAGCCAAATGACACCCATGATGCATTGCCGGGCTCTTGGTCGCCTAGACCGGAGAGGAGTGGCATATGGAGAAATATTCCTCAACGAAGGTGCCCCAAAAGCGCCGCAATCATACTCAAACATCCACCACCCGCGGCCGCAAACGAGCCCGTTGGGTCGCGATCTTTTTGGCCTTGCTGATGACAATTCTGCTGGCTTCACCGCTCTATGCTGCCAGCTCCATCCTCGTTTCGCATGGCAGTACAACCACTAAGAAAATCGCTTTGACCTTCGACTTCGGGAGCGACGCAGGAGGACTGTCCTCCATCCTGCAGACTTTGGCCACATACAAAGTCAAGAGCACCTTCTTCATGACCGGCGAGTCTGCCGCTTCGAACCCCGCCGCAGCGAAAACGATCCTGGCAGGTGCTCATGAGATCGGCAACCACTCCTATTCACATCCCGATTTCACTACGATCACCTCCACCCAAATGGTCGACCAGCTGCGCCGTACAGAAAATGTACTCGTGTCACAGACCGGCCAAAAACCGAAACCATACTTCCGCCCGCCCTATGGCGCCTACAACAGTACCGTTTTACAAACAGTAGGAAACGCAGGCTATACGCACACCATCTTGTGGAACATCGACACAATCGACTGGCAGAATCCTTCTACCGCTACCATTATCAGCCGTGTTCTCGATAACGCGAGGAATGGAGCCATTGTTCTGATGCATGTCAGCGGTACGATTAATGCCCGCTATGCTTTGCCCGGCATCATCGAAGGCCTCAAGAGCCGGGGCTACGGTCTTGTAACGATTTCCGAACTGCTAGGAACCGCAGTCAGTTACACCACCTATACGGTCAAAGCCGGCGATACGCTCTACAAGATCGCCTCACTCTATAACGTC
>JAAYZH010000289.1 GCA_012514965.1 Clostridiaceae bacterium
AAACGGCAGGCCACTGAAAAAATCTTTCAAATGACAATTTTCGCCGCTGTACGTCCTCGCCCCACGAATACCGGCGAAAGTGCCATGACTGTCCCCCCGAAAATGGAGATCACTGCCTGGACTTTTTCAGCAACCCGGGGAAATGGCTATTTTTTTGCCTCGCGGTAGGCGGTGGGGGACAAGCCAGTGATCTTCTTGAAGGCAAGTGAAAAGTAGTTCTTGTCGCGGTAGCCCACTTGTTCGGCGATGTTGCCGGTGGGCAGAGACGTGGTCTGCAGCAGGGCCTCGGCCTGTTCCATGCGCTTGCGGATGATGTACTCGTTGCAGCCTGTTCCGACGGTCTTCTTGAATAGCCTCGAGAAGTAATTGGCATTGACGAAGAGCTGTTCGGCCAGCAAGGAGACGGTGAGTTCATCAGCGAGGTGTTCGTGAATGTAACGTTTGGCCGTTTGGACGGTTTCGTTGCTTTCATCCGCGTCGTGGGGCAACAGACGAAGCAGAAATTCGCGGGTCAGCTGGAGGACGATGGCTTTCTCACTGTTTTGCAGGGAGTGCATAATCAGGGACAGGCGGTCGTCGATGGCCCGATGATGGGTCTCCACATGCGTATAGTAGGCATAACTCATGAGTTCGAAGCAGCAGCCGCGCAACACAGGCAGAGTCAGCTGGAAGTCCTCAAGTAAGGTCTCCAGCCTGAGCATGCCGGTGTTCAAGTCCTGTTCGTCCTGCACCTCCTCGCTGATGAAGTGGCGAAGCTCGCCGAACCTGAGCTGAAAAGTACGGGATTTGTGCTCAGGGCTGGCGAGAACGGGAGATTCTCCGTTTGTGATAGACTCCAGGGCCTGCTCCGCTGCCGCATACGATTCAGGCAAGGCAGTCATGTTTGCGACAACTGGACCGGGAATTAATTTTGGCTGAACGTTCACTTCATTGATCAAGGTCTGGGCGATCGTTTCCAGAATGGTCAGGGGGTTATAGTAACTGCTGTCTGCAAAGAGAATCAAGCCTAGGCGCCAGTCTGTATCGATGAAACTGATGCCCAGGTTCTGGCTGTCGATGAGCTCGAGCAAGACATTCTTGATGGCGAAAATCTGTGGCTGGTTGGCGGTTTGCCAGTCCGGGCCGACTTCCAGGTAGGGAATGACGAGCACATATTGGCAAGGGATTGTCGCTTCATAGCCGAAGCTGCGCAGTGTCGCTTCAGCTTCCGCCGCGGTGCTGCTACCGTGAACCAGCTGGTTCAGGGCGCGTTCCAGACTTACCGAATCTTTCAATTCACGGGCTCTGCGTTGGATCTTGCGTTCGTGTTCCTGAGCGTAGTGCTCATCTAGGCTGCGGATCTGCGTGCTGATGGCAGACAGCAGATCTTCTTCGCTGATCGGTTTGAGCAAAAAGTCGTCTACCTGCATGCGGCAGCATTGGCGGGCGATTTCGAAGTCCGAGAAACCGGTCAGGACCACTGTTTTCAGAGGTCGATCGCCGGGACGGATCTGGCGAATCATTTCTACACCCGTGGTTTCCGGCATATTAATATCAGTAAGCAGGATATCGATCTGTTCGCGGGCCAGAATCTCCAGGGCTTGTCGGGCATTTTCGGCGGTATGGATTTGGCCTATGGAGCAGCGCTCCCAGGGGACGAGGTCGCGAATCCCGTTGCGAATCATCTTCTCATCATCGACGATCAATAAGCTGTACATTTTGCCTCCGTACTTACTTTTTTTGCTTGGGCAAAAGAATCTTCACGGTTGTGCCGTTGGTGTCGTTGCGGTCCAGTGTCAGGCCGTATTCGGGGCCAAAATAGATCTGCAGACGCTTGTGCACATTGCGCAGTCCGTAGCCGACATGCTCCTCGAGCTTGTCCAGAGAACGGTTGAGGTCCTCGACTTCTTCGTGATGCAGCCCTTTGCCGTTGTCCTGCACCAGAAGGGCGATATCAGAACCTGCTTCAGCCGTCGAAATAAAGATTTCGCCATCTCGCTGGTTCTTGCTGCGGAAACCATGATAAATGGAATTTTCGATCAGCGGCTGCAAGGTGATTTTCGGTATAGGTAAATCCAGCCAATCCGGCGGGATGTCGACATGCAACGTCACCAGATTGTCATAACGCATATTCTGCAGCGTTAGGTAATCTTCGACCATCGCGATCTCTTCGCGAAGCGAAATGACATCGTTGCCTTTGCTCAAGGAGCGCCTGTAGTAACTCGCAAATGTGTAGAGCATGTCCGCAACTTCTTTGTCTTTATTATAGATGGCTTGCCAGCGTATGCTGTCGAGCATGTTGTACAGGAAGTGTGGCTGAATTTGCGATTGCAGCATGTTCATCTTGGTGAGATCGGCCTGCCTCTGCTCGGTTTTGACCCGCTCCATCAAGTTCTTGATCTGGCGAACCATGTCATTGAAGGAGGCTGACATCTGCCGGAAATCGCCGGACGAACGCTCTTCCGGAAACTGCACCTCGAGGTCACCGGATGACACACGATCGATATGTTCGATCAGGCTGGCCAAAGGCCGGTACAACGAACGGACAATCGAATAGATCAAGACCATAGCAATAAAAATGCTGAACAAGATAATCAGGACAAAAGCGGACAGCAGGCCTCGATAGTCCTGCAGAAGGTTGCGGTTCGAAATCGTGCCGACCAGATACCAGTCAGGTGCGGGGATTTTGCGATGGAGAATGGTCATCTCCCTGTCCGGCGAACTGATTTCACCCCCGGATTGGCGGAGAGAGGTTTCAAGCCCGCTCGCCTCAGTGATCTGTTCACCGCTGGCACTTGAGAGAATCTGTCCGCTGCCGCTAAGCAGGGAGAGTGACAAGGTATCGCTGGTCGAGGCGTTGTAAGACAGACGCAGCTCTGTTTCGGGCATGCACAGGGTCAGGAGCCCGATCTCGTCATTCAAGCGGAGATTGTCAAAAACCGGCACGAAAAAGTAAAACGAATACTCCCCCTCGACGAAGAGACTAGGTGCCAGTGTATACTCCATGCTTCCACTGTAGAGCGGCGTACCTTGCTCGTAGAGGAGGAGGAGCTCTGCTTGGACATCCGGCCTGGTCCAGGTTTCACCTGTATATAGAAATTGGTTGTCCCTGTACTTGAGCAGTGAGATAAAACTGCTGGCTTCGTTGGCAAGCAGCTGATTATCAAGCGCTTCGTTCGCGCTGCGTTCGTAGAGGGTGAAGTTCCAGCTTGTGCCTTTGGCCGTGCGCAGGAAGGCCTGGACCCAGCTGTTTGAAGCGATTTCACTGGCTGTGCTGTTGTAATTGTTAAAGGTTCGGAAAACGTTGAAACTCGCCACCTGCATCTGTTCGTTCATCGAGTCGATGGACCGTTCGCGCAAATTTCGCTGGGCGTAGAGCGTGAAAAATGACAGGTTGAGCAAAGAGGTCAAAATGATAACCGTAATCATCGAATAGGTGATCTTCTGCTTGAAGTTCAGAACTCTTATATATTTTGAGTAGAAAGCGCGAAAACTCATTGTCTCCTCTTCTAAGCAGTGCGTGCTCTGGCTTGTTCAGGCCCAAAACACGTATGGCTGACCTATATGTTTAAATTATAGGGTATTAATCGGTTAAGAAGACCTGCAAATCTGCAATTTATACGACTAAACCAGTCAAATTGATAAAAAAGACGCTTGGGTAGTGGATGAAGTCACTCTACTTGCTCAGATTGTAGTGAAAAGATACAAATATTCAAGAAGATAGTAGAAAATTTCTATGTAAGATTTCACTCAACAACAATAACATGATAGTAGTACGTAGGAAATACCTACAATTTCAGAAATTCAGAGGAGGAAAGAACATGAGAGCATTGCGTAGACTCACATCCCTTGCGCTGTCACTGGCCTTCGTGGGCATGACGCTCGCGGCCTGCAACACGCCCGGCACCAGCCAGGCTACAACCACTGCCGGCGGAGCGACCACCAAAGCAGAAGCGACCACGACGAAAGGCGAAGATCCGACCACACAGGCAGGCACCACAGACGGCGAAGAAAAAGCAATCGAACTTTGGCACATTCAGAACACAGAACCAATGCCTACGATCATCCAAGGCTCTGTCGACCGTTATATGGCTGACAACCCCAACGTCAAAGTTACAGTCAACTTCATGGCCAATGACTCCTACAAACAGAAGATCGCGGTCGCATTGACCAGCGGCACTGTACCGGATATTTTCTTATCCTGGGGCGGCGGTCCCATGAATGAATACGTAGACGCAGGCAAAATTGTCGACATGACCTCGTACATGGCAAAAGACAATTATCAGGACATCTTCATGACGGCGGCGCTTGCGCAGGCCACCTACAATGACAAGATCTACGGCTTCCCGCTGGAGAACGTAGCAACAGCGAACTTCTTCTATAACAAAGACGTATTCGCGGCGAATAACATTGAAGTCCCCACCACACTGGCCGAACTCGAGGCCGCTGCGGATACACTTAAAGCAGCCGGCGTAATCCCCTTCAGTTTGGCGAACAAGACACAGTGGACAGGTTCCATGTATTTCATGTACCTGGCAACCCGCGACGGCGGCACAGCGCCTTTCAAGGACGCTTTGGCCGGTACAAGCTCCTTCGAGAATGAGAGCTTCGTATACGCAGGCAACAAGATTCAGGAATGGGTCGACAAAGGCTACTTCAACGACGGCTTCAATGGCGCGGATGAAGACAGCGGTCAGTCCAGACAGCTCCTCTATACAGGCGATGCAGCTATGACTCTGATGGGCAGCTGGTTCCTGTATACAGTCAAAGGTGAGAACCCTGACTTCTACGACAACGTCGGTTCCTTCATGTTCCCGGGTATCGAGGGCAAAGCAGATCCGAACATCGTCGTCGGTACAATGGGTGACAACCTCTATCACATTTCGTCCACCAGCAAACATCCCGAAGAAGCATTTGAAGTGCTGAAGTACATGCTCGATGAAACATCCATTGAAGAGCGCGTGGCAGCCAGCAAAATCCCGCCGATCAAAGGTCTCAAATATGAAGACCCGCTGATGCAGAAAATCATCGACGACGTCGAAAAAGCAGCAGACGTCCAGCTGTGGTATGACCAGAGTCTCCCGCCGGAAGTAGCGGAAGTCCACAAGACTACTTCGCAGGAAATCTTCGGCAAGACCATGACACCGGAAGACGCGAACAAAGCTTTGCAGGAAGCGATGCAAGCCTACATTGACAACAAATAAGCGCGTAAATATCAGACAGAGACTGCGGCTGGAGCAGGCCGCAGTCTCTGCTTTCTATTTTAAGCAAAAAGCAGGAGACAACTTATGAAAGCACAGGGGGCCCTTGCCAAACGCCGCAGACGTTCGACAGCCATCGCAGCAGCTGTCTTTTTGTTGCCGGCCATCTTAATTTTGATTGTATTCATCGGTTATCCGATCGTTTCGACCTTTATCACGAGTACCGTGAAGTGGAACGGACTTGCGGAAACGAAGCCCTTTGTAGGGCTCGATAACTGGAAGCGTCTGGTCAGTGACAAGAATTTCTGGCAGGCCTTCCGTAACAACATCGTGGTCATGCTCTTGTCGCTGACCTTTCAGGTACCCTTCGCATTGGCTTTGGCCACCTTTCTTGATATCCACGGCAAAAAGGCGAACTTCTTCAAGGTTGTGTGGTTTTTGCCTTATCTGATGTCGCCGGTTGCTATCGGTATTCTTTTTAAATACGTTCTGGACGCGAACTACGGCTTTTTTGCTTCCTTGTCCAAAGCCTTGGGCGGGGGAAGTGTGGATTTCCTGGGCAATCAGGAAGTGGCTTTGTTCGCTGTCATCGGGGTTATCTGCTGGCAGTACATACCTTTCTATATGCTCTACTATCTGGCCGCCTACGGCAATATCCCCACCGACCTTTTCGAAGCGTCGGCAATTGATGGAGCCGGGCGCTGGCGCTATTTCTGGAGCATCGCGCTGCCCTGCCTGAAGCCGACAATTATCAGCGGAGCGACCTTGTCAATCATCGGGTCACTCAAGTACTTTGACCTGATTTTTGTTATGACCGGCGGAGGTCCCGGTGTTGCCACCGAATTGATGGCGACCTATATGTACAAAACCTCTTTTGTCTCACGAAACATGGGCTATGGCGCGGCTTTGGCCGGCGGGATGTTCATCCTGATTACCTTAATGGCCCTAATTACGATTACCTTGCT
>JAAYZH010000290.1 GCA_012514965.1 Clostridiaceae bacterium
ACATTGTCCAGATAGAAGGGGATGTGTCGAATGTCGTCGAAATTTATCGTCGCCCCGAGTTTGCTTGCCAGACAGAAATCTTCAGCCGGTGTGTCGTTGGACGAGAACATGATGTCGCTGCCGAGGAAGCCACAGGCTTCAGCCATCATCAATTCCGTATGCGAAGAACAGTCCGTTCCACAATTTTCCTCACGCAGAATCGCGAGAAGCTGGGGATTCGGAGTGGCCTTAACGGCAAAATATTCCTTAAAGCCGGGATTCCAGGCAAAAGCAGCATTCAGCGCTCTGGCACGCCGACGGATCTCGGTTTCGTTGTAAATGTGAAAGGGTGTGGGAATATCTCTGCTGATGGCTTTCGCTTGTTCAAGATTCAACCATGCTTTTTTGGACATATAAAACTCCTCCATAATGTAATGGTCTCGATAATGTGACTTATTTACTCAGGCCAAAACTCGCGGACAGCCGCGCAAATCTGGCGGGCGTCAGCCAGGGTCAGATACGGATGCAAGGGTAAAAACAACATCCGCTCCACGATCTCCGCGGTGGCGGAGAAGTCCTGACGGGCAGGCGCATCTGGTTCTGTCCAGCTGCGATGAATCGCAGCAAGATCATACCATGACGGAATTTGTGTGGCTATACCCGCTTCCGCCAGCGAGCGGCGGAAAGCATCGCGCTGGCTTGCTTGCGGCAGCAGTACACAATAGCTCTGCCAACCCGAGCTAAACCCTGCCGGAACAAAAGGTGGATCAAGAATATCCTGGAACTGCGCCGAATAGAATGCGGCAAGCCCAGCCCGTCTGGCCCCTTCGCTGTCATTGTAGGAAGCCAGTTTTTGCAGCAGAACCGCGCTCTCGTGCGGATGGATCTCGGAACCAAACCCCGGGACGAGCCAGTCTCCGCTGGCTGTATCTCTGCCATTTCCCTGCCAAAGACTTACTTTCGTAAACAAATCCTCTTTGTGGCAAAAGATTGCGGCACCATCCGCAAAGGCTGCTACAGTACTGCCCGGTGCAAAAGAGCAGATCCCTGCGTCGCCAAAAGCCGGAACGCGCTGCAGATGGCAGCTGCCCCCCAAACCGTCAACGGCCAGGTCGACAAGAAGGAGACCATAGCGTTCACTGATCTGCTGCAGGGCCGGGTAATCGCAGGGGAGTCCAAAGCTGTCCAGCGCCAAAATTACTCTTGCTCGTTTTTTGGCATCGAACATCACCTGTTTGATAGCTTTTTGAACAGAGTTTATGTCAAGTGTAAAAGTTCGAGGATGGATGTCACAAAAGACCACCTGAGCTCCGAACTGTCGGAGCGGCCTTAAGATTTCCGCCGGGCCAAAAGCAGGCAAGAAAATGGCATCTTCACTCGTGACTTCCAGTGAGGCCAGCAAAATGGCTAGACCATCCGTCCACTTGGCACAGAGCCGGACATAGCTGTCACCTGAATAATCCGAAAGAGCTTTTGTCAGCTGAAGATTCTTTTCATACTTCAAGAAACCATCTTCGCCTAAGGCGCCGGCAGCAATTTTCGCCCACTCATGCTTCCAATGCTGGAAACGTGCTTTTTCTGCGCTAAATTCCATCAGCTGCTCCCTCCGTCTCTCTCAAGATACGCCAATATGTCATCTGCGGCTTTGGCGGCGCTGGACCAGGCCCACTGCAGATTGTAACCGCCGCAGTCCCCGTGCACATCCAGCAATTCACCGGCGGCGAAGACACCGGGGAAGGCTTTGAGCTCCAAAGTCTGGTCAGCGAAATTCGCGAAGTCCAGACCTCCTGCCATTACCTGAGCCTGGTCCCAGCCGGACAGCGCCGCTACCGGCCAAGGTAAGGCTCGCAAGAGCGACGGCAGCTTGTGCTCTCCCAGACGAGCACGGACATTCGCGACACACAGGGCGAGTTCTTTCGGTAAAAACGCCTGTAAAGCTGCTTCAGCATCACCTGCAAAAGCGGTCAGCTGTTTGTGCCACCAGGCATCAGTTTCTCCTGATGACAATTGCGGCAAAAGATCCAAGAAAGCCCAAAGCGGACTTTGGGCAGCCGAGAATATTTTTTTGCCGAAAGCATAGGCTTCAGGAATACGCGCGCTCCAGGCAAAACGCCAGTCCTCCCCGGCTTGCCCGGCCAGGGTCTCCGTTGCAGTGTCTGAAAGCAGGCCGCGAAATTCCAGTACGTCCAGCTGTGCATCAGGATAGCACTGCAAAGCTCCCGCGCAGGCTGCACTCAACTGCATGACCGGGATACCGGACAGCCCACTCTTGTTGAAGAGAACCTCACCTGCTTCTACTCCCAATATCCGCCCTCGACTCGGCTCTGCCACTGCCAGTCCCGCCCGGATGCGAGTACCCTGCAGACGTTTAGGGTAGTCTTCCAGCTGAAAACTGTCCAAGGCCGCACACATCGGAGTAAAGGACAGGTTCTTATCGCCGAGCAACTGAATCAAGCTTCCGTCCGATCCCAAAGCCGGCTGCGCCTTACCACCACCGGCCAGAAGCAAGGACCGTGTTTGGATACGCTCTGTTTGCGGATCGGATGTATTCGTCGCGAGCAGGGTGATCTCAATCTGAGAATCAATCTTGCGAAAATCAATCAATCGACAATCCGTGCGGACGAGGGCCTTTGCCCGGTCTAGTCTCTTTTGCAAAACAAGCAAAACAGATTCTGCTCGCAGACTAGCCGGATACCACCCATCCCCGACTCGGCGGAGGGGCAGGCCTTTGGCCTCAAAATCGTCCAGGGTCTGTTCCGGCGAATAATCGGCCATTATATTTGCCACTCGTCCAGGAGCATGGCTAT
>JAAYZH010000004.1 GCA_012514965.1 Clostridiaceae bacterium
CAGCGACCACGCTGCTGGACGACTCTTTCAAGATCAACACCTTTTCGATAGAGGAATACAGCAAGCGTATAGACGCGTTACGGCTCCCGACCGCGTTGACGATGCAATTCACGCCAAGGCAGAGGGCTGCGTACTTCCTGTTCTGGAACGCGTATACGCTGCACATTGATCCGCGTCGTTTTGAGGCAGTCGTGGGCCGGCCTTTGGCCAAATTGTACGGGGCGGAATTCGCTCTGGCCCGGCTGTTAGGCTACCTTAAGAAGGACGGAGAAAGCTATGTCCTGACGGCCAAAGCCGCCGCCCTCTACCACTATGTCGAACAAGCTTACACGAGTGCCTACATCGACAAAATGTGGCACGTGCTGCGCGAAGAAGCCTTCCCGGAGGGGATGAAGCTGGAATAAACGAGACACTGCCATTGAAACTACAAATCGAGTTTCAAAGCCTCTTTCCGTATTGACTTTTGCAGTAAAGGGACTACATTGAAGGTACAAGTGGTACTTTCGGAACGAATAGAGAGGGTAGTCGAAAGCGCCAGTCGAGCTTACACATCTGTGCTCGAAGGAGGGGGCTCCATGAAACGATATCTTACTGTTGTCCTGATGATCTTGATTGCGTTTGGCGTACCGGCCAATCTAGCAGCAGCGAAACCCGGTGGCAGCACCAAGGTGTTCTCTGCCAAAATCGTGATTACCGCATCCATGCCCACAGCGCTGGTCGACCAGACCGTAACACTGACGGCGAATTGGTCGGCAACACTCGGCATCAACCGTACCGAATGGTATATCGATGAAGCCGCTCAACCCGCAAGCCTTCAGATTTTCCGCAAGGATACGAAGAGCGGTCAGTCCTCCTTTGTTTTCAAGGGCACAGAAGCCCGGGACTATGCACTCCAATTCCGGATTTGGAAGGAGGGGGATATCTCGAGAGATGCCGCGCAGGTTTTCACCTTACGGGTGAATCCCGCTGTGCTCCGCTATGTCTCGCTAGGCGATTCAATCGCGACCGGAACGACCACTCCACTCACGGCCGACACAATTCCCTACACCGATCAGTTCGCCAGCAGCCTGAAGACTGCAAACCCGGGGATTACAGTCTATCGCAGCGCATTTGAAACCGATGGCTACCGTACCAATGAAATCTATGATTTGCTGGGACTGGGCGATGTGTCTGCGACAGTCTCGACGAATCAGACCTTGATTAGCGCAGTCGCCGCCGCAGATGTGATTACGCTGTCCATCGGCGGCAATAATCTCATGCAGGCCTGCAAGACCGACAGTATTTTGCAGCCATACGATTTTTTCAATCCTGATCTCGCTGTCAGTGACCAGGGCTATGAGGACTTCATGAGTCAATACGACGATATCATGGCCAAAATTCACACGCTCAACAGCGATGCTCTCGTCATTGTCATGACCCTATACAATCCCTACAACCTAAGCGACACCACGATGCATGAACACGTAGACGGCTACTACATCGGCACATCCGCTGTCGACGACGGCATGAATGATCTCATTCTGGGTCTTGCAGATGATTTCGACTATCACGTCGCGGATGTCTTCACGGAATTTGACCAGTACAACAGCGATATGTCAGCTGTAACGCTGCTGTATCCCAGCTCGTGGCTGCGTAATCCGCACCCCAATCAATTTGGCCAAAACCTTATCGAAAATCTGCACGTGGAACTCTATCAGCTGCAGAACTAATCGCTTGACTTCAACTACGCCCGGAGGTGAAAATGCAGCACAAAGGAACGGTCACGATCGAAACCCCCAGACTTTTGCTCAGACGTTTCCGCGTCGAGGACGCGGAGGCCGCCTTCGCGAACTGGACTAGTGACCCACGTGTCACGGCGTTCTTACGCTGGCCATCACACAGTCATGTGACGGTCACACAGCGTGTCCTCGCAGACTGGGCTGCCGCCTACGAACACAAGAACTTTTACCAATGGGCGATCGTACTGAAAGAACAAGGCGATGATCCAATCGGTTCCATCAGCGTGGTTGAACTCAACGAGCGTGTCGAGGCAGCGCAAATTGGCTATTGCATCGGACAGCCCTGGTGGCACTGCCGAATTACCACAGAAGCCTTCAAGGCCGTCATTGAATTCTTGTTCAGGGAGGTCAAAGTGTCCCGTATCGAGGCCCGGCATGATCCGAACAACCCCCATTCCGGCGCGGTTATGCGAAACTGCGGTCTTCACTGCGAGGGCACTTTGCGCCAGGCAGATTACAATAACCAGGGGATCGTAGATGTGGCGGTGTACGGACTTCTGGCCGGGGAATATTCCCCGATAGTAGAAGAGGTGGATAGTGATGCAAAGTAAACCGTTGGTGGCTTCGGCCGCAGCTTGTTTATTTGGTATCCTCGGCATCTTCGGCATCTTCGGCATCCTTGGCACCTTTCTGCTGGCGGCCTGTGGGACTTCGGCGCAAGAGGGTTTTGCCATTTATCTGACCCGTGACGATGTCGCACCCGCCCGGATGGACTCAATGAGTCACGTAGAACCGGCCCCTGAGCCCCTCGTTTCGCAGGCGGATCTCGTATCCTACTCCGGCTCAGATCACACGATGCAGCTCACGCGTGCTGCTGTCGAAAAGCTGCAGGCACTGCAAGTCCCGATGACAGGCAAGTCATTTTTGGTCTGTGTCGATGGTGCCCCCATTTACTGGGGTGCTTTCTGGACAATGTATTCATCACAATCCTTCGAAGGCGTCGTGATCAAACTTCCCCTGTTCGAAGCGGACGAGAACTTGGTGGCACTCGAGCTCGGTTATCCCGGAGGCGATTTTGCCCCGGCAGTCGATCCCAGAAGTGATCAGAAGATTTTCTCTTCGCTGGAAGAGGCGGGCAAGCTCACATACTAGTTTGACGTGAAACTTTGCTGGCACCGCTCGATTAAGATTGGGAACTGCCTCATTTAGAGACAGCTCCTTCACTGTTATGGGCGGCGGGGCGGCTTAATTCGTAGAGTGCGTCGCAAGCACTGGCCAAATACCGGCGAAAGTTGCCACCAGAGCCCCTCAGATCAAAGATAACGATTAATCTACCTACTATTTCCCCTGCAAGACGCATGAGAAAAGTCCCCTTCATGAGCAAGTCTCCGCAGACAAGTAAACGTGTGGTATAACCACCACACGTTTACGCAGGCGAGGACCAACGCCGCTCATGAACGGGGACTTCGGCAGGCTTCCACAGTTCCACCTCAGGCCCGAAACCACTCCGCGAAGCCCATATGAATCAGGTTGTCGCGGCTGGTGACCAGACAATCGTAAGGGTCGCGACCATACTGCTCATCCTGCTCAATTAGGAAAAATTCACTGCCGCTCTCAAGACCTGCGGCAATGATCTCAGGCATCGGCAATGTACCTTCACCGACCTCGGCGTATTGCACGATGTGGTTAAACATGTAGAAGACCTTCTCTCGGCCGTTACCCGGATACTTGTCCATGTCCACTTGGGCGATGCGATAGTCTTTGAGATGAATCGCGCGAATGCGGCCGGCAAAGGTGGGGATGTAGCGAATCGGGTCGACTCCGCCGCGCCACATCCAGTGACTGTCTAGCTCAAAGCCCAGATTTACGGTGTTTTCGCGCATGATCTCGAGCAGGAATTTGCCGTCGTATTTATGGAATTCCATGTGATGAGCGTGGTAATAGAGGTCGATGCCTTTGGCCTTGAGGCGCGTGGCATACTCCTCGCATTTTCTGGTGAAGTCCATGACCAGTTCCAGCGAGCCCATGTAATTCATCGGCAGCATGCCGATACGCAGGATGCTGCAGTCGAGCTCGTGACAGTCCTCGACGATCTTGTCGAAATCATTCTGCAACGTGTCGCCGGGATATTTGTAGCCTTCAGCGAGATCCTCGACCCCGCAGGAGAGGGCAGCAATTGTGAATTCAAAGTCCTTGCACCCTTGCTTGAGTCCCTCGATGACCTCGCGCGTCATATCGATCTGTGAAACTTCCACGGCGTGATAGCCCAGCTCCGACAGCCGGCGCAACACCTCATAGATACCATCTTGCTCCACTTTGTCTTTGAGCATCATCATTTGTACTCCGATTAAACCCTTTTGCATATTTTTCTCCTTTATCGTTAAATGTAGCGTGCACTCGATCAGACGAGGTCCAATCGTCGGGGGCCAAAAACACACTTGCTCCAGACTGATAACGCACTGCTTGCAGCGTATTGCCTCCCGCTGATTTTCTGCCCTGATTATACCCATGTTGATCGTTGAAGGTGTGAAAGCGAACAAAACCTTAATTTTCGGGCTTTCCTGTAGCATTCTGTCGGGGAGGGTTTACAATGAAACTAGGAAGACATGTGGCCGCACTGCAGTCCCAGGGAATTGCCTGGCTCAGAATATGGACTCATTTCAGATCGATTTCCGCGCCGGGCCCTTGCAGTAGTTAGCTTTGGAGTGGACGTCCCAGGTTTTGAAAGGAGATTCATCATGAGTGGCTTGTTACAAGGGAAGACAGCGATCGTTACCGGTGCCAGTTCCGGTATTGGAGCTGCAACCGCAGAACTATTCGTCAAGGAAGGCGCTACCGTTCTCATTACTGCCCGCCGGCAGGATAAATTGGATTTAATGGCGGACAAGCTGACAGAGCTTGGCGGAAGTGTCGTGGCTGTTGCGTCTGATGTGGGCGACCCGCAAAGCGTACGAGAAGTTTTTGCCAAAGCAGTCGAAATTTTTGGCCATGTGGATATTCTCGTCAACAACGCGGGTACAACGAATCTATTGGGCATTGATACGACATCGGACGAAGAATGGGCGCGTGTCATAACGGTCAATCAATCGAGTGTATTTTACTTTTGCAGAGAGGCTGTCAAGCACATGGTGCCCAGAGACACCGGCTGCATCGTCAATGTGGGGTCGATGAACGGAATCCGTCCATTGTCCGGTTTTGCCTTCTCTGTTAGTAAGTTCGCGGTGAGCGGTATCACGCAGGGAACGGCCCTGCGCTTGTCAGGTACAGGTGTTCGTTGCAACGCCATATGTCCGGGACCGACCAATCCCGCCATGTCTGAAGCATTGCAGGCCGGATCGGTTGAATACGATCAGCACATCGTAGATCAGCTGTTCGCGAAGCTTGACCTGAAAGCACCGGGTTCTGAAGCAATTGCTCAGGCGAAGGTCATTCTTTTCCTCGCCAGTGAGGCGGCGAGTGACATCAATGGGGCCATTATTCCGGTCGACAAAGGTATCTACTTGTGAGGCGCTTTGAGCGCGGGCAGTGTTGCTAAATCGACTTTGCTCGGCCCGCGCATAAGGAGTAAGGCAATGGAATTACAAGAATGTTTCATGAACACTTTTGTCGTAATTGGCAAGGAGGGTTCTACCCGAGACGGAGCCGGTTTTATCGAGAAGCTTTGGGAAGCTGCCAACGGGCACTTTGACGAAGTCTCTCATTTGGCCAAAAAAGACAATAGAGGAAGAGTGATTGGTGTCTGGGGGCTGATGTCGGATTTTTCACGTGAATTTCACCCCTGGGCTGAGGACTTCACACAAGGGCTTTACTTGGCAGGCGTGGAATGCGGCAGCGATGCAACGGCACCGCCGGGCTGGAGCAAGTGGACTGTCCCCAGCTTCGACTATCTTTTCGTCCAGAGCACAGGCCCGGAAACGTTTGCGGAGATGATCAGAGAGCTAGAGACAAGAGCGATTTCCCTGGCGGGAGCGGTGCAGGAGTTTCACTGCCCGGAGACGGGCAATCTCTACCTTTTCGCGCCGATTCGCCGGCTCTGACCAAATACGGATTCCGCGGAGAAAACAGTTTGACGATGCAGCAGAGGTATTTGCGATGTTTAATCCGCGGACATATTATGGCGAACAGACGGATTCCGAACCTGTGCAAACTGAGGCTCAGGCATGGCAGCTGGAGGCGAAGGCTGACAGACGTCGTGCAGGGAATTTGCGTGCCGCTGTTTTCAAGCCGCGCCTAAACTTGCACAAAATTTTCTGGCTGTTCGTAATTTGCGCGATTATCGGATTTTGTTTGGAAACACTGTACTTTTTCATCAAGTATCGACATTTTTTCGGCAGCAAAGGCCTTCTTTATGGGCCATTCAGTCAGGTCTATGGCTGTGGCGGCGTGATTTTGGCAGCAACCCTGTCGAGTCTGGTCAAAAAAGGCTATTCCGTTCTTTTCCTTGCCAGTGCCATTGTCGGCGGCCTCTTTGAAGCTTTCTGCAGTCTGTTGCAGGAGGGTACCTTGGGTTCCGTTTCCTGGGATTATACTTACCAAAGTTTATTCTTGATGGGCGGGCGTACGAGTGTCGCAGCCATGCTGTATTGGGGTGTTCTGGGTGTGGTTTTTATGAAGAAGATCTATCCTAGTTTCTCGATTTGGATTGACAGCCTACCCAAAAGGCAGGATCATCTGGTTACCAGAATAGCGGCGATCTTCATGATCGTGAATATGGTACTGACGCTTGCGGCGGTACATCGCTGGTCAGAACGTACTAGGCTGATAGCACCGGAACACAGTATAGATGTACTTCTGGATACATATTATCCAGATGACTACATGCGAAAGAACTACCCCGGCATGCGCTTCGAATAAGCGAAAAACAAGGGATAACTACACAAGCCCGCTAAGCAAGGAGAGATTGGCAAGTGATTGGTTTCTGGATTTTTATGTTTTTCATGGTTGCTCTTTTGCCTGCCTCTATGCTGGCTTTGGGGAAATATTTCAAGCAAAACGCGCCAAAGGATATCAATGGCGTTTTCGGTTATCGTTCGGTGAGATCGATGCAAAACCAGGACACCTGGCAATTTGCTCACGAGCATTTTGGCCAGACCTGGTTTGTAGTGGGCCGTGCCC
>JAAYZH010000291.1 GCA_012514965.1 Clostridiaceae bacterium
CGGCATGATGGATTGCAAAAAAGCTCTGGTTGCGACTGAGGGCGATGTTGAGAAAGCAATTGACTGGCTCCGCGAAAAGGGTATGTCCAAAGCTGACCAGAAGCAGACCCGTATTGCCGCTGAAGGTATTGTGGATGCGTACATCCATGGCAATGGCCGTGTCGGCGTCCTGATCGAAGTCAACATCGAGACTGACTTTGCCGCGAAGAACGAAAGTTTCCGCAGCTTTGTCCGTGATCTTGGCATGCAGATCGCCGCGATGAGCCCCAAATGGGTCGCGAAGGAAGATGTTCCGGCAGAAATCATCGAGAAAGAGCGTCAGATGATTCGTGCTGAAGCGCTCAACGAAGGTAAACCCGAGAAGGTCGTGGATCGTATCGTCGAAGGCCGCGTTGTTAAGTTCTATCAAGAGAACTGCCTTTTGGAGCAAGCCTTTATCAAGGACGACGAAAAGACGGTCGGTATTGTCATCAAAGAGAAAACCTTTGAGATCGGTGAAAAAATCAGCGTTCGTCGCTTTACACGCTACGAAATGGGTGAAGGTCTTGAGAAAAAGACCGAAGATTTCGCTGCTGAAGTTATGAAGCAGCTGAAGTAAATTGTGCTTAGCAAAGTAAATCAAGTGTCCTGGTTTTCCGGGACACTTTTTTTTAGCAAGTCAGGAACGAATAAGAGCACCGAAGGGCTAAGGAATTGTTACAATGGCTGTAAAGTCAGTCATTGAGTGGGAGGAACGTATGGGAACACCAATTTTTAAGAGAATCTTGTTGAAATTGTCTGGAGAAGTGATGTCCGGATCGAAAGGGTCAGGGATTGATCCTGAAATGGTCACGAAGATTGCGCAAGCCATTTGCGAGTTGCATGATTTAAACGTCGATTTAGCAATCGTTGTGGGCGGTGGCAATTTTTGGCGCGGCCGCACATCCGAAGGGATGGACAGAGTGACCGCCGATCACATGGGGATGCTGGCTACCTGCATGAATGCGCTGTGTTTGGCTGACGCGATTGAACAGCTCGGACATACGACGCGAGTCATGACTGCTATTGAAATGCACGAGATCGCTGAAACCTATATTCGTAAGAGAGCCTTGCGTCACCTGGAAAAGGGACGTATCGTTGTATTTGCCGCCGGCATCGGCAACCCCTATTTTTCGACAGATACGACAGCAGCCTTGCGGGCAGCAGAGATTGATGCGGATGTTATTTTCAAGGCAACGAATGTGGATGGTGTCTATGACAAGGATCCGCGTAAGTGCGCAGACGCAATCCTCTACGCGAAGGTTACCCATGATGAGGTTCTGCAGAAAGACCTAAAGGTTATGGATGCAACCGCCGCGGCTCTGTGCCGTGACAACCATGTCGATATCGCCGTATTTAACCTGGACGATCCGCGGAATATCATTCGCATGGCCTGCGGAGAGCTAGAGCGAGCAACCATCGTCAGCTGATTGAACAAAGACCTGGCATAATCTATAATTAGTAGAATGAATGAAGGAGGATAGACGACATGGCTATCGAGATTAATAGCAGCCTATACGAACCATACTCTGATCGAATGCATAAGAGTCTGGAAGTTTTGCAGGATGATCTCAACACTGTACGCGCCGGCCGCGCTAATCCCAGGGTTTTGGACCAGATTAGTGTAATGTACTATGGAATGGAGACGCCTTTGAGTCAGGTGGCCTCGATTTCGACACCGGAAGCTCGCCAGCTGTTGATTCAGCCCTGGGACGGTAAGCTTCTGAAAGATATCGAGAAAGCCCTGATGGCTTCAGATATTGGCATTACGCCTACGAATGATGGCAAGGTAATTCGTCTGATTTTTCCAACGCTTACCGAAGAACGCCGTCGCGATCTTACGAAGCAGGTCGATAAATATGGCGAAGAGACCAAGGTCGCAATTCGCAATATCCGCCGCGACTTTTTGGACATGGTCAAGAAACTTTTGAAGAATAAAGAGATTTCCGAAGACCAGTTCCATGATTGTGAAGACGAGATTCAGAAGATCACGGATAAATTCACAGGCATGGTCGATGATAAGATTAAAGACAAAGGCAAGGAATTGATGGCCATCTAAGGCGTTCAAACATCTTTGTGCTTTACCGGGCCGGAAGTCTTGCTTCCGGCTTTTTAGGAATGGCGTGTGTATGTTGGATAAATTGTCGAAGTTTTTCAAGGCCAAAGTCCACACAGACGAAGACAAGCAGGCTGCGGCTGGTGTCGTGCCCAAGCACATCGGCATCATCATGGATGGCAACGGCCGTTGGGCTAAGAATCGCGGGCTATCGCGCAGTGTCGGTCATCGTTTTGGCGGCGAGGCTTTGCGCAAAATCACCAGAGCAGCATCGGAGCTCGGAGTTTCCTACCTCACGGTTTACGCTTTCTCAACTGAGAACTGGAAACGTCCGGCTGACGAAGTGCGTGCGATCATGGCAATTTTTCTTGAGTTTTTTGCCCGCTATCGTGAAGAACTTCGAAGCATGGACTGCCGTGTGCGTTTCATGGGCAGCCGCGATAACGTTCCGGAGGACGTCCTGGAGACGATTATTCTGGCAGAAAGTGAGTCCGCCGAACGCCAAGGCATACAGCTGATCGTGGCCTTTAACTACGGTGGCAGGCAGGAGATTGTCGATGCCGTCAAGCACGCTGTCGAGACGGCTGGTGACGGAGCTGACTTCTCGCATCTGGACGAAGAATCCTTCCGACAGTTTCTTTACTTGCCGGATGTACCGGATCCTGACCTGATCATACGATCAAGCGGGGAAATGCGAATGTCGAATTTCCTTATTTGGGAAGCGGCTTACAGTGAACTTTGGGTGACGGATGTACTGTGGCCGGATTTTGCGAAAGAAGACTTACAGAGAGCGATTTCGGACTACAATAGTAGAAACCGCAGATACGGAGGAGTCTAAATCATGGTCAACACGAGAGTAAAAACAGGAATCGTTTTTTTTCTGATTGTAGCAGCATTTTTGGTGGGCTCGATTTGGCTGCCCTGGCTGAGTGTTGTCTTGTTCGCGCTGGTCGCGGTGCTGGGAGCTTTGGAACTATCCCATGCTCTGCAGAAGAAGTTCCGGCCATTGTCCTTTGTCTCGATTGTCATCGGGAGCTTGACGATGCTCGCTCCGGTGGTGGTCTGGGTTCTATACAAGGACTTGCGACAGTGGCATATCATTAGTCGTGATTCTCTGCCTCTCGACGCGCGTTGGCCATCAGACTTCATCTGGCTTCTGGCCTTTGGCTTTTTGGCCTTTGGCTTGGCCTTTGGTGTGTATGCTCTCCTGAATGTCCTTTTCAAGGTCCTGTCCAGAGGGCCTGAACACATGCCTCATGCGGTTGCGGAGAGCTCAGCGGCATTTTACATTGCTTTCCCACTTACAGCCGTTGTCCTCTTTGCCTTTGCGGTGCCGAACGGTTACTTTTGGCTTCTTTTCGCAGTCCTTACTCCTATGGTCGTGGATGTGGCAGCCTACTATAGCGGCTCTCTTTTGGGCAAACGAAAGATGTTGCCCAAAGTCAGTCCGAACAAGACCTGGGTGGGCTTTTTCGGCGGCGTTTTTGCCGGTGTGGTTTTTGGCTCCGCAATCTTCATGATTTTCTTCACAGGCTCTCAGCCCATGCTGCCCTTGACCCAGTCCGTGGTCTTCGGAGGAGCAGCGGGTCTGCTGCTGGGTCTGACGGCTCAGTTTGGCGACTGGATCGCTTCTTCATTGAAGCGCTGGTGCCAGATCAAGGACTTCAGCAACCTCCTGCCGGGTCATGGCGGCATTATGGACCGTTTTGACAGCGTGCTGTACACCTTGCCGACCACCTTGGTCCTGGCTTTGGTTTTCTTTCTTTTAGAGCGGGTTAATTAATGAAGCAGTCAGTGATTATTTTAGGTTCAACCGGTTCGATTGGACGTCAGACACTGGATGTATGTGAATTGTTAGGCATCCGCGTTGCAGTATTGGCGGCCAAAAGCTCCGATGAGCTTATGTTTGAGCAAGCTCTGCGGGTAAGGCCGGAGCTGCTGGTCCTGGAGGACGCTGACGCCGCTGAACGCTTGCGCTACCGCTGCAAGGTTGAAGGATTGCGTTGTGAAGTCCGCAGCGGCCGCGAAGCTTTGCTGGCTGCTGCAGCCTGGCCGTCAGCCGACACTCTGGTGGCGGCAATGGTCGGCATGGCAGGTCTGGAGCCGGTTTTGGCCGCAATTGAAGCAGGTAAAGACATAGCCCTGGCGAATAAGGAGACCCTGGTGGTTGCCGGCAACCTGGTTATGGCCCGCGCCAAAGCCAAAGGTATTGCGCTCCTCCCTGTGGACAGCGAGCATTCCGCGATTTGGCAGTGCCTGGCAAGCGGCAAGCCTGAAGAACTTGAATCGATTTACCTGACCTGCTCGGGTGGTCCGTTTCGCGGCAAACGCAAAGACGAGCTTGCGAATGTTACACTTACCGAGGCATTATCACACCCCACTTGGAACATGGGAGGCAAGATCAGCATCGATTCGGCTACTCTTATGAACAAAGGACTCGAACTCATTGAAGCATGCCATTTATTCAATGTTTCTGAAGAGCAGGTGGAAGTCGTGGTTCATCCTGAAAGCATCATCCATTCCATGGTCGGCTGGAGGGATCATTCGGTGATTGCGCAGCTGGGCTTCCCGGATATGCGTCTGCCAATTCAGCTGGCCTTGACCTACCCGGACAGACTTCCTTCACTGGAGCGTCGCTTTGATCCCTTTACACCGGGAGCGTCTGTGTTACACTTCGAAAAGCCTGATGAGGAAACATTCCGGGCCATCACATTAGCCAGGCTTGCACATCGTGAAGGACATTGTTTACCTATTGTTTTAAATGCCGCCAACGAAGTCGCGGTAAACTCTTTCTTAGCTGGTGAGATTCCATTTTTGGCGATTACGGCCATTGTCGAATCGGCGATGGAGAGCATGGCGGCTGTTGATCAAGCCGCTGCTGCTGATCTGGCGGGAATATTGGAGATAGATAGAGAGGCTCGGCAAGTGGCCGGGGAGTTATGTACATTATGGGCCAAGTAGTTGGTGTATTGATTGGTTTTTTAATACTAGGTTTAATGCTCGCGATTCATGAACTGGGACACTATATCGCCGGGCGCAAGCTCGGATTTACGGTGGAAGAGTTTAGTATATTCATGGGTCCCAGATTGTTGTCGTGGGAACGCAATGGGATCAAGTATACCTTGAAGCTGATCCCCATCGGCGCTTCCGTGCAGTTTGCCGGTGAGTATCCGGAACATGATGTGCCGGATAGTGAGCTTCGCAAGGGCGATTTCTATGAGCGGCCGCGCTGGGCCCGCGCAATTACCTTGCTGGCCGGTCCTTTGATGAACATCGTAACGGCAGTAATTGTCTTTGGGCTTCTCTACGCGTCCGTTGGCTTTGCTACTACCTCAGTGGGTCAGGTTGCTCCGGATTCTCTGGCAGCCACAGCCGGTGTCGTACCGGGGGACCGCATTGTCGAGATCGCTGATTACAAGGTCAAGACAGACCTGGACATGAATATCGGTCTGATCTCGCACGACGCGCAACTGCCATATGACTTGAAGGTCATCAGCGCCGGTTCAGATACCGTGAAGACCTACGCGATTCAGCCCGCCACACGTGTGCAATATATGCTGGGGGTTACATTTGCATCCGAGGACGGTCAGCCGGTCATTTATGAGATCGACAGCGCCTTGAATCCTGCGGCTTCGGCTTTTGTGCTGGGTGACCGAATTTTGATGGTTGAAGGGCAGCCGGTAACCGAGGAGAATTTTGTTTCTTCTGTGCAGCAGCATGCCACAGGCGTACCGATTCAGTTCACTGTATTTCGCGGCAGCGCAGAGACTGCAATTTCCGTGACACCCGTGCCGGTGGACACTGCTGTTCCGCTCGGCATCAGTCTGGCTCCCAATGAATCGGCGCTTGAAGCGATCCCTTATACTTTTTCGTATATTTGGTCATACACCAAAGGCACGGGCCGTGTTTTGGGTCAGGTGTTTCAAGGCAGAATCGCAGCCAAGGATTCTTTGACAGGTCCGATAGGCATAGTAGATATGTTAAGCGGTGTCGTCACTTCAGAGCGTGATGCCGGCGTGAAATTTGCGCAGCTTTTTTCGATGTTTGGTATGGTATCACTGGCTCTCGGTACTGCGAATTTGCTGCCGATCGCGCCTTTGGATGGCGGCCAGCTCTTGCTCCTCGGCATTGAATCCGTACGCAGAAAGCGTCTTAGTGTGAAGGCGCAAAGCATCATTACTCTTGCGGGTGTACTATTTGTCCTGGCTTTAGCGCTTCTTTCGCTTAGCTTTGACATAGGCAGGATTATCGGGCGTTGATGGGCAAGGCTGGAGCAGAACGCAAGCAGACGCTGCCGTTGCTCCTCCACCAGCTCGTTTCGAGTTCGGCTGGAGCTGTGACTGCAGCTGATTTCGTGTTGCAACCGGATAAGCTCAGCGGCGACAAGTGGCAGCAGCTTTGCGCCTGGCCGCATGAAGTCGAGCGCATTACGATCACCGGGGCTGGGGAACTTAGAATTTTCGTCCGTTCAGACGCCGCGGTCGACGGCACGGTACTGTTGTGGATAGAGCAGTTCCTGGAAGAGCAGCTTGAACTCAAACGATGCGCAATCTTCCCCCGCTTTAGTGATCGTGTTGTAAGACAAGAGGATTTTATGTGTGGCTTACTGCCTTGGGCAGCTGAAGCCCTGGTCCAGCAAGACTTTGCGATTTTTAGCGTTTTATTGCCGGAACTGGAATGCAGATCAGACTGGACGGATCTCTCGATTCGTATATCACCCGGCCAGCGCAAAATCTTTAGCCGTGAGAACATCGCCTTGTTGCAGTCGTTCTATGAAGAACGCTGCGGCCTGGAATGTACGATCGAAATTCAGAATGGCAAGAAAGAGCCCAAGGGTTGCGAACGTTTTTTTGACGAACGCGAAACTGCTTTGTTGGGGATGGAACAGTCTGCTCAGGGATCGCTGGATGACTGGCAGGCTCCTCTTATTGAGAGGCGTCTGAATGGGCACGGTGAGCCGGAAGTTACGGGGCAGCCGCGCAAGAAGGAGCGCGACAGAGGGGATAAGTCGGATAGGTCCAAGGGCGAGAAGAAAGAGTATCGCCGTCCTCAGCCGAGCAACTTGATCTGGGGACGCATGGATCAGCGTCTGGAGTTAACGGATCTGAAAATGCTGGATGCGGAATCCGGACGTGTCAGCGTCTACGGTGCAGTCTCCTTGTACGAATCACGACTTGTGAGTAATAACACACGTTCCTTGGTGAAATTCCACCTGCATGGAAGCAACGGCGCAATTGCCTGTGTCATGTTTTTACCCAAGCCGGAAGACGAGGTCGCCTTGCGTGAACAGATTCCAAACGGCACCTACGTGCGTGTTGACATGGATATCAGTTATGACGCGCATTTTTCGAAAGATCTGCAAGGCAAGGTTATCGGCTTGTGCCATGCGGATGCTCCGGCGCCGCGTCAGGATATTTGGCCGGACAAACGTGTTGAACTCCACCTCCATACGAATATGAGCGCAAAGGACGGATTTACCAGACCAGCCGAGCTGGTTCGCCTGGCGGATCACTTCGGTATGCCTGCGGTGGCGATCACGGATCACGGCGTGGTTCAGTCTTTTCCCGAAGCGGCCAAAGCGCTTGATGAGGTCAGGGCCAAAGGCAGCCAGATGAAGCTGATCTATGGTTCGGAAATTTATCTCATGGAAGACGGCAACGAGGTAGCGTACGGATTTGGTGATTTGGCCATCGATGACAACTATGTTGCCCTGGATCTTGAAACGACCGGTTTGGATCCCGCAGCGGACCGAATCATTGAGATTGCGGCTGTGCGTTTTCGCCGTGATGAAAGCGGGCACTATTTCCCGGAAGAGCGCTACAGTACCTTCGTAAACCCGGGCATCCCTGTGCCGCCGAAGGTAACGGAACTGACCGGAATCACCACTGAAATGCTCGCGGAAGGCAGGGACACAAAGACAGCCCTGGCAGAATTGCATGCTTTCTTGGGCAACGACCCGATCTGCGCCCACAACGCTTTTTTTGACCTGGGTTTTTTACGGTATGAGGCGTACAGGATCACCGAATATACGGAAGCGAAGCTGAAATTCAATCCAGTGGTCATTGATTCGCTGCAAATGGCACGCAGTTTCTTACCGGAATTGTGACGTTATAATTTGCAGGAAGTTGCTAATCATCTCAACATCCCGCTGGCGAAGCATCACCGCGCGGTGGATGACTCGATTGCCTGTGGTTTTATTTTTGCCAAGCTTTGGGCAAAACAAGGTCACATTCCGCTGCGTGAGCTCAACCAGAAGGCAGGTCAGCATAGTCTGGAACGGGTCAAAGAGTTCCGCAACAAGCCATACCACTGCATTGTTTTGGTCAAAGATCTTTTGGGCTTGTATAACCTCTACCGCCTGGTATCTGAATCGCATGTCCGCTATTTCAAGGGCAAACCACGTGTACCCAGAAGTCTCTTGAAGTACTTGCGCAATGGTTTGATTATCGGCTCAGCCTGTGAAGCAGGGGAGGTATTCCGCGGTGTGACTTCCTTGTATAAAGAAGCGAAAGGTGACTACCAGACTGCCAAGCAGCTTTTGGCAGAAGATAAACTGCGCCAAAAAACCGCGTATTTTTATGATTACCTGGAAATTCAACCCACCGGCAATAATTCCTTCATGCTGGAGCGGGAAGACAACTATATTGAATCAAGGGCTGACCTCGAGAATCTCAACCGTCTGGTTCTTGATTTGGGTGACTTGACAGGCAAACCAGTGGTCGCTACTTGTGATGCTCATGTCCTTAACGAGGAAGACGGCATCTACCGGCAGATCTTGCAAGTCGCCAATGGGTTTGACGCGCAGGAGAATCAGACCAATCTCTTCTTCCGCAGCACCGACGAGATGCTCAAGGAATTTACCTACCTGCCGGAAGACATCGCCCGTCGTGTCGTCATCGACAATACGCAAAAGATCGCTTCCATGGTGTCTCCTGACATCAGACCCTTCCCTCAGGGGACATTCCCGCCGGAAATCCCTGCTGCCGCTGATGAAGTCGTCCGCATCACTTGGGAGGCCTGTAACGCGCTCTACGCTCAGGACGGTGAAGTACCTGAGCCCATTGTTGCGAGGGTCGAAAAGGAGCTGTCCTCGATTATCGACAACGGCTTTGGCATCATGTATTACATTTCTCATAAGCTCGTGAAGAAAACGAATGAGGACGGTTACATTGTCGGCTCGCGCGGATCGGTAGGCTCATCAGTGGTTGCCTTCCTCTGCGGTATATCGGAGGTCAATCCGCTGCCGCCGCACTATGTTTGTCGACACTGCCACAGGACGGAACTGGCCCCGGACGGAGTCTATGGTTCAGGCTTTGACCTGCCCGCTAAAGTTTGCCCGGCTTGCGGTGAGCCCTACATTCGTGATGGACAGGATATTCCTTTCGAGACCTTCCTGGGTTTTGACGGTGACAAACAGCCAGACATCGACCTGAATTTTTCCGGCGAATATCAGTCCAGCGCGCATCAGTATATTGTGGAGATGTTCGGCGACAGCCACACATACAGAGCCGGAACGATTACCGGTTATGCGGAGAAAAACGCCGCGGGACTCGTTCTCAAATATATGGAAGCAACCGGACTGTTTTTCACCAAGGCAGAAATCGCCCGTCTGGCCCAGGGGCTGAATGGCATCAAACGCAGCACCGGCCAGCATCCCGGCGGTATTGTGGTCATCCCCAAGGACCGTGAAGTGTTTGACTTTACACCGATTCAGTTCCCGGCGGACAAAGAAGATGCCAGTATGAATACCACGCATTTCGATTTTAACGCCATGCATGATACCATTCTCAAGCTTGATATTTTGGGCCATGATGATCCCACTATGCTCAAGGTAATGAGTGATATTACGGGTGTGAAGATCGAAGATATCCCTATCCCTGACCCCAAGGTCATGGCTTTGTTCCGCAGTACGGAACCTTTGGGCTTGCCTGCGGGCAGCACACCGGCCGATTGCGGCAGCCTTGGCCTGCCGGAGATGGGAACCCGTATGGCCCGCGACATGATTCGCGAGACCCAGCCCACCCAGTTTTTTGACCTGGTTCAGCTGATGGGTCTGTCGCACGGAACGGACGTCTGGAACGGCAACGCCCAGGATCTGATTCGCGGAGGCATCGCCACGATCAACGAAGTTATCGGCTGCCGTGACGGCATCATGACCTCTCTGATTAACTGGGGTCTGCCGGCCAAAGAATCCTTCGACATCATGGAAAAGGTGCGC
>JAAYZH010000292.1 GCA_012514965.1 Clostridiaceae bacterium
CCGGAGCAAGCATCTCCTAACCCTTTAGCCGCTTGCCACCTTTGTTTTGCTGTGCTTTGGCCTACCCCGGAATGTGTCGCCGTTTCTGATACACAACAAAAGGCGCGTAGCACAAGAAACCGCCCACGCTAAGCATGAAGAGGTAGAAGATTGCGTTCACGCCCCAGCCCCAGCGGCGGGCTACATCGCGGAAAACCACGATCGGCGTGATTTCGGGTCCGATGAAAAACATGTTCATTGTGCCGCCGGATAGCTGCTTGACAGAGATATTCAGCCCGATGGCGATCACGGCAAAGACAAAGAGCCAGGTGACGGCCCCGCGAAAATCAGACCATTTTTTGCCCGCGCGGCCGCTTAAGCCGGCCAATAAGCCGACGAAGAGCAAGAGCAAGTGCCAGATGAATGAATTGATGGTCAGCACGACATAGTCACTGATCATGTAGGTGGGAATCAGCAGCGCCATTACACCGCTGAGGGTACTGAACGCAGCCAGGAAGCTGCACAGACTTCGCGAGAGCTTGCCCGTAGGCAGGAATGCCAAGAGCGGGCTGATATAGATCGGCATGCTGCTGAGCTGGAAGGGGAAGGCCCACCACTGGTAATCACCCTGATCGATGATGTGATAGGCGAACAGCTGGCGGTATGTTTCGATCAGCCAGAAGAGGATCGCACAGACCAGGAACACCAAGCGGAGCTTGCGCTCGCTGCTCCGGCGCATTTTCCAGGCCAAAAAACAGACAATGAAGCCGCCGCCCAGCGTCAAAGCCAGGTACGGCGGCCCAAATAGTTGAAAGTCGGTCAAAGGCCAGGCGGTGTCGCGTAAGAAATCAAGGATGAATTCCATGGCGCTGCCTTTCGTGCAGTATGTGCGGATGCGGCTTTAGGGCTGTTTGCCGATGTAGGCCAGGATGCCGCCGTCGACGTAAAGGATGTGACCGTTGACGAAGTCTGAAGCATTTGAGGCGAGGAAGACGGCAGGTCCCTGCAGGTCTTCGGGCAGGCCCCAGCGGTTCGCGGGGGTGCGGCCGAGGATGAATTCGTTGAAGGGGACACCGGGCTGGCGGAGGGGAGCGGTCTGCGGTGTGGCGATGTAGCCTGGGCCGAGGCCGTTGCACTGGATGTTGTACTTGCCGTATTCGGAGGCGATGTTGCGGGTCAGCATCTTGAGGCCGCCTTTGGCCGAAGCGTAAGCGGATACGGTCTCACGCCCGAGCTCGCTCATCATGGAACAGATGTTGATGATTTTGCCCTGCCCCTTTGCGATCATGTCGGGGAGGACTGCTTTCGAAGTGATGAAGCAGGCGGTCAGGTCGACATCGACGACTTTGCGGAAGTCTTCGACGGACATGTCTATCATGGGTGTGCGTGCGATGATGCCGGCGTTATTGACCAGAATGTCGATAGAGGCATTGAGGTCTTTCTTTACGCTGGCAACCAGCTCCTGCACGGCAGCTTCATCGGTGACATCGCAGATGTAGCCGTGAATGTCGGTGTAGCCGTCTTCGCGATAGGCTGCAAGCCCTTTCTGGAGCGATTCATCATTAAGGGCATTCACAACGACTGTGGCACCGGCGTCGTGCATGGCGGTGGCCAAAGCATAGCCGATGCCGTGAACCGCACCTGTGATCAGCGCGACTTTCCCGTCAAGGCGGAAATTATTCAAATCAAACATACTTGTTCCTCGCTTTCTTGTCTTGGATTGTATTGCATTGCTACTGTAAGTTAATTCTATTGTACACGCTTATGAATTGCCAGAAATCCTCTTTCATGGCTGAATTCTGGCAAATCTTACACTTCTGATCTGTGAGGTACTAGATATAGAGATTATTTTGAAGGCTCTGGGTCTGGAATTTTTTCGGGGTAATCCCCATTGTGCGTGTAAATGTCTTATGGAAATTGGAATAGTCGTTAAAGCCGCTTTTGTTGCACGCCTCCATGGCGTTGTCTCCGTTCTTGAGCATCTGTTTGGCAATACTGATGCGGCGAGCGGCTATATATTTGCTGATCGTGGTCCCTGTTGTACGCAGGAAGAGCCGACAAAGATAAGACTTGGATACATAGAAATGGTCCGCAATCTGATCCAGTGTAAGGTCGTCGAGCAAATTACTGTTTATGTAATCGAGAATTGCGTTTGCTTTCTCGTCGAAGGCCAAATTCGCCGGCCCGTTCGTCAGAACGTCGCCTTTGTTGCTCAGCATCTGGCGACCCAAAAAAATCATAAACTCGA
>JAAYZH010000293.1 GCA_012514965.1 Clostridiaceae bacterium
AAATCACCGCTGAGCCGCAGGAAGCTCACGGCTGGCTGGTCCGTTCGGCAAAACTCCACGATAGTGTGTTCCCGAAATCACTCCGCGTAATCGGCCGCGCCGGTGCCGGTGTGAATAATATCCCGCTCGACCGCTGCGCTGAGGAGGGAATAGTCGTCTTCAATACACCGGGCGCGAACGCCAACGGTGTTACTGAGTTGGTTGTAGCAGGCATGATTTTGGCCTCTCGCGACGTTATCGGCGGTACGAACTGGATCCGCGAACAAGGCGAAATCCAAGACATCGCAGCTGCTGCCGAGAAGGCAAAAGCCGCCTTCGTCGGTACCGAAATCCGGGGGAAGACCCTGGGAATCATCGGTCTGGGTGCGATCGGCCACCTGGTCGCCAACGCCGCGGTCGGCCTGGGTATGGAAGTGCTCGGCTTCGACCCCTCCATCCCTGTCCAGTACGCCTGGAGGCTGTCACGCTCCGTTAAACACATCGAGAAACTCGAGGAGATGCTGCCGCGTTGCGACTATCTCACCATCCATGTGCCTTTGAACGATAAAACCCGCAAGATGATCGGTGTCAAAGAACTGGCCCTGATCAAAAAAGGAGCCATCCTGCTGAATTTCTCACGTGACGCGCTTTGTGACGAGGACGCGGTGCTAAACGCCTTGAAGGACGGCAAACTGCGTCGCTACGTGGTCGACTTTCCGAACAGCAAGAACGTCACCTTTCCGAACACCATTGTGACGCCGCATCTAGGTGCGTCGACTGATGAATCTGAAGAAAATTGCGCGGTAATGGCAGTGGAAGAGATTCAGAACTATCTCGACTACGGCAATATCGTCAACTCGGTCAACTATCCGGATGTTTCACTCGGCATGCTCAATTCGCCTACACGTGTTGTTGTGATGCATCGCAACATCCCGAATGCTATCAATCGTATGGCGAGCCTCTTTGGTGATGCAGGCTATAACATTGAGCAAATGGTGTCAAACAGCCGCGGCAAGTATGCCGCTGCCATCATCGATGTCTCGGAGCCGCTGGCCCGTGACTTTGTCTTGCAGCTGAGGGAGCACGAAGAGGTGCTGAAGGTCCGTGTTATCAAGGGACAGACGCAGCCGACACCCGAGAATGTCCCTGAGGAGGAGTAGATGAGTATGTCCGCGGCGGGCTACTGCTTTGGTATGCCCTTCTTGCTCGAAACCGCAAGTATTGAGGATGCCATAGCGTTAGCCTGTCGTTTGGATTTGCGCTTTGTCGAGCTGAATTCGAATTTCCCGCAATGTCAGCTTACGCTGATTGATCCTGCCTGGCTCAGGGCAGAAGCCGCTCGAACGGACTTATTCTTCACCCTGCACCTCGACGACAGCCTGAATGTCTGTGACTTCAATTTGGCGGTGCGAGCTGCCTACGTGTCGACTGTGCTGGACGCGATCGCGCTGGCCAAAGCCGCCGATATCCCTGTAATCAATATCCATTTGGCCAAAGGCAACATCGTCACCTTGCCGGACGGAAAACACTATATCTTCGCGAATTTTCGAGATGCGTTTGAAGAGGCTCTGCTTGCGTTTCGCCAACAGTGCGAAGAGGCGATTGCCGACTCCGGTGTGCGCATTTGTGTAGAGAACACAGATGGCTGGGAAGACTACGAACGCCGGGGCATAGAGATTCTTCTCGAGAGTCCGGTCTTTGGACTGACACTCGACATCGGTCATAACCATGCGGTCAATGACCTCGACCTGCCTTTTTTCGAAGCGCATCAAGATCGTCTCTGCCACATGCATGCGCATGACGGCTGGGCGCAGACGAATCACCAGGCCATGGGCAGCGGTGAAATCCCTCTGCATGACCGCCTGGACCTTGCCAGAGCCTGTAAAGCGACAGTTGTACTGGAGACAAAAACGGTAGATGCACTGGAGGCTTCAACTGCCTGGCTCAAGACAAAGCCTGAGTTACAACCCTGACTGGATAAGCATTATCAAACCATGACAACGCCGGCGGAGAGCTTGTCTCCTCCGGTGTTTTTCTTGTCTGTCCGATGGTGTGCGCGCTTCTTTGTTTTATGAAATATGGTAAGGTAGATAGCGGAATATGTAGCCCTGAATTTCAGTGCTTTTTTAGGAGTCTGCTATGAAGAATCGTCTGGGCCGCTGGCTCGCACAACACCCTTTGTTCGACACGTTATTTAGTCTGAAGGGCAATCCGAGAGCCTGTACTTTTACCGAACCGTTGTGGGGGATCCCTTCCGCACTCTATACACCCTACATGACGGTGTTTATGTATGCGCTGGGACTAGGCGATGTAGAGATCGGCCTGGTCATCAGCATTGGCCTGGTTTTCCAGGTGTTCACAGCCTTACTGGGCGGTGTTGTCACCGACCGGTTGGGGCGTCGCGTGACGACGTTGATCTTCGATATAGTATCCTGGTCAGTGCCTGTCCTGATCTGGATGTTCGCGGACTCGCTGTGGATGTTTGTTGCCGCGGCCATTGCCAACAGCTTCTGGCAGATTACGAATAATTCCTGGACCTGCCTCCTGGTCGAAGACGCTCCTCAAGATAAACTGGTAGATATTTTTACCTGGGCAACTATCGCAGGTTTGCTTTCGATCTTCTTTGCCCCTATCGCGGCACTGCTGATCGAGCGTTATGGACTAGTTCCCGCGATGCGCGCAATTCTTGCCTTTACATTCATCTCTATGACGACGAAATTCGTCATTCTGTTTTTTTATACTAAAGAAACGGTCGCCGGAGCGCGGCGTAAGCAAGAACTTATCAATGTCAGCCTGGGTGATCAGCTGCGGCAGTATGGACCTGTGATTCGCGACATGATGCGTGATCGCAAGGTGCTTTTTATCCTTGCCCTGATGATCCTGATCCAGATCAGCAATACTGCTACTGCCAGCTTCTTCTCCCTCTATGTTACAGAGAATTTGGGCGTGGCGAAGTCTTTTCTCTCATATTTCCCTCTGGTGCGAGCAGGCATCATGTTTGTGCTGATCTTCGGCATTCAGACCAGACTCAATCGTCTGCCGTTCCGCATTCCGCTCGGTATAGGCTTGAGCCTTTATGGTGTGTCGATGCTGATCCTGATCTTCGCGCCGACCGGTCGGCTGTGGATTCTCTTTGTGTACACAGCCTTCGAAGCGCTTGCCTACTCCTTGGTTATTCCTCAACGTGACACTTTACTGACGCTTTTCCTCGACGAGAACGAGCGGGCCAGACAGTTATCACTGATTGATGCTGCCATTGTCGCGGTTAGCTCGCCTTTTGGCCTGATTGCCGGCTTACTCTCTTCAGTGGATCGCCGCCTGCCCTTTGCGCTGAACTTCATTTTTTACGCGCTCTGCCTCTTCCTGGTTATGCCCAAGCGCCGCGCGACTGCCCGTCTCGCTGGCAAGTAGACCGTTTCACGAAAACTTCTGTTTTGCTCCTCTGCTTGTTCTCAGACTGACTCTGCCATCATGCTATGATAGATGGAAGTAACCTCTTGATAGCACGAGGAGGGTAGTATGAAAATTCATTTTTACGGAGCCGCCAGAAGAGTTACCGGGTCCAATTATCTGATTGAGACCGCTAACGATGAGCGCTTTATTCTTGATTGCGGTATGTTCCAGGGCAGCAAGGCGGAGGAGGCGATGAATGAGCACCCCTTGCCATATCGGCCGGAAGAGCTTGCTTTCGCAATCCTGTCACACGCGCACATCGATCACTCCGGACGCTTGCCCAAGCTTGTGAAGGATGGTTTTCGCGGGTCGATCTACTGTACCCAGGCGACCTCTGATTTGGCCGAGCTGATGCTCGAGGACTCTGCCGGGATACAAGAGTCAGATGCTGAGTGGGAGAACAAGCACCTGCAGCGGCGGGGCCAGCCCCTGATCGAGCCTCTGTATGATAAGGAGGATGTCACA
>JAAYZH010000294.1 GCA_012514965.1 Clostridiaceae bacterium
CATCACAAACGTGCCCTCCGTACGTTGCAGGATAACTATCTGTATCTCTCTGTTCTGGTGATTGCGGTTATTTCACCTCATCTCTTGGTAAGTACGGGTTTCCTTATGTCGTGCTTCGCAACTCAGGCTGTGTATTTACAAGGATCCACAGCTGATCATGAGACTAGGGGACAATCGGTGATTGCGAAGAAGCTGGGTGATAAATTGACACTCTATGCCGCCATCCAATTGGCCCTGCTTCCGTTCAGCTGGAGAGCAGGCCGACTCTATTCTTTCGTTGCGATTCTCGCAAATTTATTCTTGCTCCCTTTAACATTTGTTCTGTTGCTGTGGGCTTTTGTTTTTCTTTTTTTGATTCCGCTGCCACCTGCCGCAGCTTGGTTAGGTTTGGCGTTGAGAACGCTCTACGGCGGTATCCGGACTTTGCTCGCCGGGGCGGCTTTTCTTGCGGACTTCGGCTTCATTGCACGTCGCTGCCATTTAGCCTTTTTGCCGTTTTTACCGTGGCGACGACTTTTCCAGGGAGCTTTCCCGCTATCTCGTCAGATTGCATCAGGCGGAAGAAAGACCAAGCGAACATTTTTCTGGACGAAAATTCTCCTCAGCATCAGTATTTTGGCTGCGGTCAGGCAATATCAGGCTGGACAGCGTGGCTTATATTTTCTGGACGTAGGTCAGGGGGACGCATCTCTGTTTTGGGATGGCAGAACAGCGATTCTGATTGACAGCGGACCGGTGGGTTCAGGGAGGCTGCTGCAGGACACACTAGCCTATCTGGAGATTGAGAAAATTGATTTTGTTTTTTTAACACATTTAGATCAGGACCATGTCGCGGGCTTGGGTGAGCTGCTCGGATCCGGCAGCAAAGTAGACCATATATTTATTTCAGAACCGATTATGGGAAACGAAGAGAAAATGGCTAAATTGAATAGTATGGCAGCCAAGGCGACAGACGAACCACTGATCACAACACTGTTCGCAGGAGATGTATTGACCATTGGAAAAGTGGACTTCACAATACTCGGACCTCTGCGCAAATATCTAGACAGTAATGATGGCGGCCTGGTCTTCCTAAGTGAAACGGATGGTCAAAGGGTTTTGTGGATGGGTGATGCAGGTTTTGCAGCAGAAGCGGATTTGCTCCGCGCAGACAAACTTTCTGATGTGGACATTTTGCATGTAGCTCACCATGGGGCTCGTAATTCTAGTTCGCCTGCGTTTGTGCGTACCGTGCAAGCAGAGATTGCGGTGATCAGCTGCGGCTTTCGCAACCGCTATGGACACCCTGTGGATGAAGTTGTCAGTCTATTGAGCATAGAAGGCCTGGTCGTACGTACCGACCTTGCAGGGACAATGCTGCTAAGCGCAAGCAGAGGAAAAAGCAGGCTGGAAAGCACTTTAGTCGAGCGTTATCTTCCAGGCGATTATGATAGAATCATTGGCATGGAGGACGCAGAGTGGTAACGAAGAAGAGTCAATCGAAAACAGGCGACAGCACAGCCTTATCTTATGCCAAGGTTATGCAGGAGCTTAGAGCAGGTGTGTTGCGTCCCCTCTATTTGCTGTACGGTGAGGAAGAATACCTGTCTCAGCACGTTCTGCAAACCATTCTGGGGTTGGCTTTGAACCCCGCTGCCAAGTCGCTGGACGGCAGACAGCTGGACGCGCAGAGTAAACCATCGCAGCTTTCATTCAGTCAACTGGCGCAGGAGCTCAAGACACCGGCATTTATGTCGCCTAAGCGGGTACTGATTATTCGTGACAGCGCTTTATTCACATCAGCAGGCAGCAGTTACGTGGAGTCAGCCGCTCAGTTGCTCGATGCAGTGAATCCTTACGCAGTCCTTGTTTTTTTTGAGGCCAAAGTCGAAAAACGTAATCGCAAACTTCTGCAGGAGATTGATAAGAAAGGCGCGAGGGTCGAGACATCAGCTGAAGATTTACCCACTCTCTTAAACTGGAGCAAAAAGTATTTGCAGCGTTATGGTATCCAAATTTCCGGTGATGCAGCCGAAAGCCTGGCGGAACGCTGCGGCAGGAGCATGCAGCAGATGCGTATGGAGCTCGCCAAGCTAAGCCTCGCGGCCCGCGGATCCGGCAGAACCATGATCGACGAAGCGTACATCAACGAAGTCTGTA
>JAAYZH010000295.1 GCA_012514965.1 Clostridiaceae bacterium
CATTACATTCGAGCGTTCGACAAGTCCTCTGGGTGACCATTCCGGCTGGGCCAGCTTGGCACTTGCCGCATCAAAGATTCGATCGGCGGATTCCGGTGTCAACGGCTCGTAAATGTCGAAGAAACGCTGTAATTCAAGGTGTGACCAGTGATAAAGAGGATTTCCGATGGCATTCTGCAGGGCTTGGGCATAGGCTTGGAATTTCTCACGGAAAGACTTGGAACCGGTGATGTATTCTTCGTCGATCCCGCAGGCTCTCATGATGCGCCACTTGTAGTGATCCCCGGCCAGCCAGGCTTCGCCGACATCTGAGAAGGGTTTGTTCTCAAAAATCTGCTGGGGCGAAAGATGGCAATGAAAATCCAGAATCGGCATTTGCGCTGCATAATCATGATAAAGTTTCCTCGCAGTCGCGGTTTCTAATAAGAAGTTGCTGTCCATAAAGTTTTCCATTCCTGTACCTCCAAAAAAATTTCAGATCTGTTGTATGATAGTCATAATGACATTGTAACAAAACTATCGAAAAGTTGATAATGTCATATTTTTTATTTCTTGGAGGGAGAGCAATGAAGAAACCAATTTTAGTCGTTATGGCAGCCGGAATGGGCAGTCGCTACGGAGGTTTGAAGCAGATGGACCCGATCGGTCCGAATGCTGAGGTCATCGTGGATTATTCAATATTTGACGCAAAGCGCGCTGGGTTTGAGACCGTAGTATTTATTATCAAGAGAGAGATCGAAGAGCAATTTCGTGAGATTGTCGGCGACCACATTGCTGAACACATGGACGTGCGCTATGCCTTCCAGGAAACCAGTAATCTTCCCGAGGGCTACACCGTTCCTGAGGTCCGCAAGAAGCCTTGGGGGACTGCCCACGCCATCCTATCCGCCTCGGATGTAATCGATGCTCCATTTGCTGTTATTAACGCCGATGATTTTTATGGTGAAGATGCGTACAAGGTCATGTTCGATTATCTTTCCAAACACGGTAATGACGAATCTGTTCCCTATCACTTTACGATGGTGGGTTACCTTCTGGGTAATACAGTCTCGGAGAATGGCCACGTCGCCAGAGGTGTTTGTCAGGCAGACGCGAACGGCTATCTGGAGACCATCGTGGAACGCACGCGTATCGAAACATACGCTGATGGCATTCATTTTTCGGAAGATGATGGCGCTAGCTGGACGGACTTGCCATTTAACACGATTGTTTCAATGAATCTCTGGGGCTTCCCCGCAATTTTTGTCCAAGAGATTCGTGAGCGTTTTACTGCGTTTCTGGACAAAGCTTTGGCCGAGAATCCTGCCAAAGCAGAATTCTTTTTGCCCGATGTTGTGAGAAATTTGCTGGACGAAGAAAAAGCAAAAGTTCAAGTTCTCACTTCTCCGGAGAAATGGTACGGCGTTACCTATCAGGCTGATAAGCCGGTCGTCGTACAGGCAATCGCAGACAAAATTGCAGCCGGGCAATATCCCGCGTCGCTCTGGGGTTGAGGGACTCCACAAACTACAAAAAAATTGAAAGGAAAAATAAAGGAATTATGAAAACGATAGCAGAAGATTATGTTTTAGAGGCATGCGGCGCCTTCCCGCTCGAAGGTCAGCTTGTCGGCGCTGTCCGCTATGGTCAAGGCCATATTAATGACACTTTCTGTGTATATTTGCAAACAGAGGCCGGTGACTGCTTGCGCTATATCATGCAGCGCATCAATACCGATACTTTCAAGGACCCCGATGGGCTGATGGAAAACATTGTGGGAGTGACTGATTTCCTTCGTGACGCCTCACGAAAGAGCGGTGGCAATCCTGATCGCGAAACGATGACAGTTGTTCGCACAAAAGACGGCAAAAATTATTATCGGGATTCGGTTGGCAGCTGCTGGCGGGTCTACCCTTTTGTCGAGAATACGGTTTGCCTGCAAAGCGTCGAGAAACCAGAACAGTTTTACGAATCCGCCCGCGCTTTTGGGAATTTCCAACGCTTATTAAGCGATTTCGACGCATCGAAGCTACATGAAACCATCTATAAATTCCATGATACTCGTAATCGTTACAAGGCCTTTGAGGAAGCGGTCCTGAGAGATGCGGCCGGACGCAGCAGCTCTGTACAGGCGGAAATCGACTTTGTCCGCGCTCGTATCAAGGATGTCGGTTACCTGATGGATAAACTCGATCGTGGCGAACTGCCGTTGCGCGTTACCCATAACGATACGAAGCTCAACAACGTTTTGTTGGATAAAGACAGCGGCAAAGGGATTGTGGTGATTGATCTCGATACCGTCATGCCTGGACTATCCCTTCACGACTACGGTGACTCTATCCGCTTTGGGGCAAATACAAATGCGGAGGATGAACCGGATCTTGCAAAAGTCAACTTTTCACAGGAGCTTTTCGATATTTACACAAAGGGCTTTCTTGAAACAGCCGGTGCAAGTTTGACCAAGGCTGAGAAAGACAATCTTCCGTGGGGGGCCCGCCTGATGACCTTGGAGTGCGGCATCCGTTTCCTGACGGATCATCTCGACGGAGACAAATACTTCCGTACACACCGGCCGAATCACAACCTCGACCGCGCGCGTACACAGTTTAAGCTGGTTCAGGACATGGAAGCACAGTGGGACGAGCTCAACGCGATCGTCGCAAAATACATTTAGTAAAGTATCCTGAAAGTTAAAGGTGCTGTCTTTCATCGATTGATCGATTATGAGACAGCACCTTTTGTTTTAGAACATCCCCTTGCGGGGTTGTTGTCTATGAGAATATTCAACGCATCTTAGCGAGTAAACCAGCTCTTGTAACCCATTTTATACAGATTGTCACGGCTGATGGTCAGCGCTTCATACACATCACGACCATAACGGTCATCCTGCTCAATGATAAAGTATTCGCTGCCGGCATCCAGGCCTGCCTGGATAATGGCCGGGAAATTTAGGCTGCCCTCACCGATTTCGGCGAATTGTACTACGCTGTTGAAAGCCTGTTGAAACTTCTGGCGTTTGACCTGAGGCGAATCGCTCGGGTCAGCTTCGACTGGCTTCACCGGAACGACACGATAGTCCTTGAGGTGCAGAAGCTTGAGCCTGCCTTTGAAATTTTCGAGGTAGGTAACGGGATTTTCTCCGCCGCGATGTACCCAATGCACGTCTATCTCAAAGCCTATGGTTTCGGTGTTGTCGCGGATGATGTCTAGCAAGTATTTGCCGTCGTATTTCGCGAATTCTACATGGTGGTTGTGGTAATAGAGGTCAATCCCGTGCTCAGCTAAGGCTTTCGCCTTCTCCTCCATACGGGCAATGAATTCCAGCGCGACTTCCTTGGAAGACATGCCTTCGATCGGCAGCATGCCGATGCGCAGGAAATTGCAGTTGAGTGTCTTCATGTCCGCTACGATCTTATCGAAGTGATCCGTGAGATTTTCTCTGTCCGCACCCTCCAGCGCTGCGCTGCCGGCCACAACTTCGATATCGAAGTCTTCACATGCTCTCTTGATTTCCGCAACGTTTTCAGGTGTCATCGGAATCTGACTGATCTCCACACCATGAAATCCGAGTTCAGCTAGCTTTTTCAGTACCTCATAAGCTCCGTCCTGTTCCACCTTCTCACGAAGCATCATCATCTGTACTGCGATCAAACCTTTTTCTGCCATTTCGTTGATTTCCTTTCGTAATGTATCTTGCATATTTCTTCTGGTGATGATTAAGCCACCACTATTCTGACTGTAGAATTTAGACTTTACGCTTAGACTTCGCGCAAGGCGAATTTGCCTTCCTCTGCGATACGTTTGTTGAGCTCGGCCAGGAATAGATCCTGATCCACAGGCAGTTCGACTTCTTGGTTGAGCCACGCGGACAGGAAAGCTGCATTGGCCAAATTAACGCCCATAATGCCTTCGGAACCATGCGCCAGGAGACCCTCACCTTTTGTGATTTGATCACAGAAGCGTTGCATCACTTCGATATGTTGGAAGCCCCAGCGTCCGTCCGAACTCAGGCTCTCCTCAGAATAGAGGTCACCGCCGCCGGCGCGATTCGAGCTTAGGAGCTTGTTCATGTCTGACAGCGTAAAGGAACGGTCAAAGACTGCCTCATCTTGGGTAAAGCGATAGATTTTTGCTTCGCGGCTGTTTTCTACGACGATTTTACCCTTCGAGAAATCAATCTCCAGACGGTCCGTGCCGTTGATGTCGTGAGTACTGGTGACAAAGACACCCGTTGCGCCGTTCTCATATTCCACGGTCATGGTTACGTCATTTTCGACCACGATCTCACGGTGAGCGCCAAAGACCATCTTGGCGTAGACTTTTTTGGGCACACCACAGAGCCACTGCCAGAGGTCAAGCTGATGGGGAGCCTGGTTTACAAGTACGCCGCCGCCTTCCCCGCCCCAGGTAGCGCGCCATGCGCTCTGGTTGTAGTACGGAGTCGAACGCCACCAGGAGTTGATAATCCAATTTGAGCGGCGCAATTCACCGAGCTCGCTGGAATCAATTATTGTCTTGATATCGCGATAGAGTTGATTGGTACGCTGATTCAGCATGATGCCAAAAACGAGTTCAGGATGCGCTTCTGCAACTGCATTCATCTTGTGGACGGACTTTGCGTCGACGGCTGCCGGCTTCTCAACGAGAACGTGAATACCATGTTCCAGAGCATAAATTGTAACTTCCGGATGGAAAAAGTGCGGTAATGTTGTGATCACTGCATCGACCTTGCCGCTGTCGATCATTTCCTTGTAATCGCTGAAGCTCGGAAGCTCTCCGAACGTTTGATTCGCTTTCTCCAGAGCTTCCGGCAAAATATCACAGTAGGCCGCCAGTTCGGCATTTGCCGGGCAGACCGGCTTACTTGAATCTGTGTGATTCGTCAACATTCTCGCGTACGATGTACCTTGCACGCCTATGCCGACTAGACCAATTCTAACTTTGTTCATAAATACCCTCCATATATCGTTTGAATTGCCTCTTTACACAAAAAGTTCCTCGAGACCTCGAGGAACTTCAGAGTTATGGAAATTACCTCGCCAGTTCTTCAATGGCGACTGCCTCGCCGTTTCGCTCCTGACTCAAGCGCATCGCCTCAAAAATTCGCATAGCCGGCATAGCATCCTGAGGATGGATATACAAATCAGTATTCGCTTCCAGCGCTGCATAATACTGAGTCATGCAGATATTATGACCTGCTCCGTAATAGAATTTCTCACCTTCCGGCAACTGATCTTCTTGAATCATAGTCTCCTGCCCGTTTTGGACAAGGTAGAGTCTGGTGCCGCGAATAATCAAACTTGCTTGCTCAAGAACTACCGACACTTCGATCGGTTCGTTGCTATGGTTAATTACAGTCGCGCTAAAGAAACAACGGCAACCATCTGCGTAATCAAATTGGGCAACTGCTGTGTCCTCTACTTCGATGGGGTAACCGCTGATATGGAGCATGGCGCCACGCACAAAGACAGGATCCTCGTCATGGAATAAGGTCATGATGTCAAGCGTATGAACGGCTTGATTTAGTATCGCTCCGCTGCCGGCCTCCGCAATCGTTCCGCGCCATGGAGCAGCTTCGTAATAGGACAATGCGCGGTACCAGTCGACTCTCCCCTTGATCCCCAGAATATTGCCGTACTGACCGCTTTTGGCCAGTTCGAGAAGCTTTACAGTACAGGCATTGAGACGATTCTGCAGACAGATACCGATCTTCACACCATACTTCTCTTCGTAGGAAGCCAGGGCTTTTGCCCCTTCGTAATTGGTACTCAGAGGTTTTTCGCAGAACACTGCAATACCGCGCTGGGCGGCAGCCTCACTGACGACCGTGTGCAGGTAATGCGGCAGACACACGTGAACCACATCCGGTTTTACCTCATCGAGCATCTGCACGTAGTCCGTGTAGAAGGCAGTCGATTCAGGAACCAGAGCTGCTTTCGCGGGATCAATATCACAGGCTGCGCACATTTTGATATCTGCACGGTTCAGCAAAAAATTCAGGTGCA
>JAAYZH010000296.1 GCA_012514965.1 Clostridiaceae bacterium
GAAAGCATGCTGATCGGCTCGATCATGGGCTCGACGGACTACGCAAGCGTGTCGAATGTCCTGCGCTCCAGGAACCTGAATCTGCGCTATAACACGGCATCTCTGCTTGAGCTGGAGAGCGGCTCGAATGACCCGGCGGCCTTCACGATGACGATGGTTTTTCTATCGTTGCTCTTAGGGACGGATGTTTCCATCCCCGTCTTGATTCTCTCGCAGATTGCCATTGGCCTGGGGCTGGGCTTTGCTTTGGCCTACCTCACTGTTAAGCTGCTTGGCTTGATGCACTTCGAAGCAGACGGGCTCTACTCGGTATTTATGGCGGCCACCATGCTGATCACGTATTCTGCGACCACGCTGCTTGGCGGCAACGGCTATCTGGCCCTGTATATTCTGGGGATCTTCCTGGGCAACCAGGAATTCCGGGGCAAACGCGACGTGGTGTTCTTCTACGACGGCCTTACAGAGATTATGCAGATCGGCCTGTTCTTTATTCTGGGCCTCCTGTCTGACCTGCCCAGCCTGCTCCGGGCCCTGCCCATCTCCTTGGCAATTATGGTCTTTATGACCCTCATCGCCCGACCGCTCACGGTGTATGGTCTGATGCTGCCCTTTCGCCTTAAGGTCAAACAGTTGAATCTGACTTCTCTGGCCGGCATTCGCGGAGCGGCGGCGATCGCTTTTGCCATCATGGTCGTCAACAGCGGCGCGCAGCTTAGCATCGATATCTACCACGTGGTGTTCGGAATCTGTGTGCTTTCAGCAGCGATTCAGGGTTCGCTTATGCCTCTTGCAGCCAAGCGCTGGGACATGATCGATCCCAACGAAACGGTCCTCAAGAGCTTTAACTATTATCTGGACAAGGCCAAAATCGCCTTCCTCGAAACCGTCGTCGCGCCCGGCAGCCATCTCATTGGTACGAAAGTCAAAGACCTGAATCTGACCTTCGACTTCATCGTGCCCAAAATCGAGCGCAATGGCAAAACAATCGTTCCGCGAGGAGACATCCGCCTCGAAGAGAATGATGTCGTCGTACTCGGCGGTGAAACCCACTTCGACAAGAGCGGGCAGGAACTGATCGAATTCAACATTCCCAGCGGCCATAAATGGGAAGATCAATTGATTCAGGACCTGAAGCTGCCCCATGACCGCCTGATCATTATGATACGCCGTGATAATGGCAAAATAATCGTCCCGGAGGGCAAGACACAGATTCTAGCCGATGACAAGGTCGTCATGATCCAGCTCGAGAAGGGTGATGAATTTGTGGAAGTTCCTAAATCAGACGAACAGACCTAATTGCCTAAACTCCGGCTATAGCCATCCTTGCACGTGACAATCAGCTTATAGGAGATCGCTTCTGCGCTGTCTATGTCTAGTTTCAGTTCGGGATAGTCCGCATAGTCGATCACGTACGAACAAGAATAGTCTTTGCGACTCTCTTCTTTCACTTGGTAATCAATGGATGTCGCAAAGTCCTCCAGACTCATGCCCAGGTCGATCTGGCCGGAAGCAAGAGCAATGTTGTACTGGTCCTGTAACTCTCTCTGTACACTCATGCTCGTGACTCGCTCTGTGATATCGACCGAATCCAGCCGTTCTCCATTATGCAAGAGATCTAGCTGTACCTGAGCCAGGCTGAATTCCTCGAGGCCAAAGTCATCTACCGAAAACTGGATATCAAAATCCATCTGCTCCTGCGTCCTGCCCGACCCGCCGCTGTGCATTTGCACTCTGCGTTCGTAGAACTCAGTGTAAAGATCGATGTACCCTTTGTCGCTGTTGAGCAGGGCCTCACCCCCGCCCTCGACTCTTTCGACGATGTCGTATTCGAAGTTTTCAGCCAGGGCCAGCTCCACCTTCGCGCGATAGCGAAGGCTGTCTTCTCTGGCAAGCAAGACCTCCTGCACTTCCGCAGCATGGACTTCACGGATGGCCAAATAGACTTGTGAATTGGGCTGCACAGCCTGCAAATCCACTGTAAATTCCAAGACAGCCGCCTTCTTCGCGGTGTCGATACTTGTGTAGCGATAGCGCACATCGCTAACAAGGCTGTCCTGCCCGGCCAAAGCATTCACTATCTGCAACGAGATGCTGTTGGACAAACCAGCTAAGGAATTATTCAGACTTTGCAGCTGCAGAGACAAGCTGTCATTCTTTGCCTGGAAATGATTACGGAGGTATATGCCAAATCCGGCGGTCACGACTAGATTGACGATAAGCAAAACAATGATAATCTTCTGCTTGTTCTCTCGCATAGTTGTTTCCCCTCTGTTGCCGGCATCAGCCTCTTGCGCACGATTCCACGCAACGAATTACGGTCGTCTGCATGGGCCGGACTTTACCCCGTAACGGATGAGCTGTGATAATTGTCTTAGCAGGCAGCCGGACTGTAATTACCACACCTTGTCTGTAGACATAGCAATATTTTCCTTGCGTGATGATGAGGTCAGCTTGCTGCACGGTTTCCTTGCACCATTGAACAAGGTCAGTGTCTGGCATCTTTAAGTTGCGACGGACTCTTGCGGTTCCAGCATCTGATATATGCAATTTATCGGATTGGAGACGCAGAATTTGCATGGTTCAAAATTCCTCGTTTTCACACGAATTCGCTTAGACTCCGCAGGCTGAGCACAGAAACGTTGAATTCAGACAGGGGCTGGCAGCGTAAAAGTCTAGTAATTGAAATTTGCCGACTTCGTCCTACAAATTAACTACAAACATCAAAATCGCCGCACCGATTCCAATCACCGCAACGATAAGATTCCGCGACTTCTTATCTTCTGTGCCTCTCATGTACAGGATAGAGAACACTGTACTCATGGCCAAAGGGATCAACAGCGCGGGCAGCTTCGGCATCGTATTCGATGCCTGCCCATCCAGGCCGATCTGAACCGTCAGCACTTCGGGCAGGATCAGAAAACCAACAACCGTAAGGACCACAGAGAAGGCGATTATAATAGACCCAATCAGAGTTTCTTTCTTTAGCTTCATAGGTAAGTCCTCCTCCTTTTGATCATACCACTGTAAGTACCATACTATGAGCAAATAGCGAACGCTGGTACTGAAAACTTTATGGCTGAGCCCATCGTAGAATTCAAGAACCGATAGGCTGGGCAAAGCCCGGAAACAGAGATTCGGGGCTTTGCCCAGGCCTCACAACAGCGCGTGTCACCAATACAGCCAGGACTTCATCTGCCTTGTGTTTTAATATATTATTTATAATTCCGGCGAGCTCTACGTTTACTTGAAATCGTTCGCCACAAGATAATCGTAGCTGTCCTTCAAGCATTGAAACGTCTCTGACTGAAATGTTTCCTGCTCCGCAAAAGCATATTTCACACCTGTTTTAATGGTGGCCTCAAAGATCGGCTTCCAGTGGGTCGAGCCCTGCCCCACAGGCATCAGGACATGATTGCCTTTTGGCTCCTCGTAGCCATCCTTGAAATGAATTAAATCATTCCGCCCTTTTACTTTATTGATCCACTCCACCGGATCTAGACCGGCGTGGATAATGTGGTAAATATCCAACAAAAGCTGAAATTCACGCCTGGTATTTTCGAAAATGATTTCCAGTGAATTTTTCGCACCATATTGAAACACATCCATAAGTCTTGGGTGAAAGTTAAGGATTTTCCCCCTGGTCTCAAGGTATTCGGAAAGCTTGTTCAGCTCCTTTGCATACTCCAGACAGCCTTCATAGGACTGGTAGCGCTCCGGCAGCCCGCTGACCGTAATATACGTACCGCCCCAGAGGTCGTTCATGTCGATAACCTCCTCCAGGTGCGCGATAACCACATCGTAATAGTCCTGTGTGCCGATACATTCCAAGTTTGTTTCTTGCAGTGCAGCGTGAATGAACTCCATCGGGACCTCAGGATTGATCCACTGAATCTGGATTGCCTTATACCCAATTTCGCTTACTTTTCGGAAGGATGCCAAAACATCCTCAGGGGTTTGAAGATAAGCCTTCACGCTCGAAATCTGTATGCCTAATTTTGTCATCGTTATCCTCCTACAAGTACGTCTTCTGGATCCAAACAATCGCTTTCTGTCATTCTACAGTTTATGGCTATTCATTTCACGTAAGGAACGGGTCACAGGCGTAAACGCTGCCAGCATTACTGGCTGAACCGCAAACACATCAATTGTATTCGTGGTAAAATCAGACAGGAGGGAAGGTTGCTTTCCCTTTACATCCATTAACCAATTAATCGCTGTGAATAATTCCCTGTTTCCTAGAAGGAGAATCACCATGAACGCAATCATCTCTGCTACACCCTGCGGCCCGATTCA
>JAAYZH010000297.1 GCA_012514965.1 Clostridiaceae bacterium
AAATGACATATGATTCTGCATATTTTCCCAATCTCCTGTCGGTTCAGATGAACGACTTTTATAATAGCACGCGTAGCCTGCTTTTGCACTTTCGTGTCCTGCGACGTGCACGCTGTTTTGGCCCGGGCAAGAAATCTACAAGATATGTATAATAAGCAATAGACGAAGACTTCTTCACGAAAGGATTGCGCATGAAACTGGCAGAATCTACGGAAAATTATCTCGAAAACATTCTGATACTTAGGCAGAGGCTGGGTGAGGTGCGATCAATCGATATCGCTAATTACATGAATTTTTCCAAGCCAAGTGTCAGCCGTGCGGTACATTTGCTGGAGGATAACGGATATATCACAATCAACGCAAACGGGTTCATTCTTTTGACTGCTAAAGGTGAATCAACAGCCAGGCGTGTGTACGAACGGCACGTTTTCCTCAGAGAATATCTGATAGCGATCGGAGTGAGTACAGAAACAGCAGCTGAAGATGCCTGCCGAATGGAGCATGTCATTTCGGAGGAGACCTTTGCTAAGTTGCAATTACAGTATCGCAGAAAGGGCACGGAGATCGCAGCTGTCTCCGATGACGAGTTCATCCTGAATTTCAACCGCGGGTCTATTGTCGCCAAAGACAAGAAATAAACAATGTGCTAAAAGACAAGCACTCGATTTCGTACTTGTGGTGAGAATCAGACCTGAAGACTATTTGCGCAATCAACGCAGTAGCCTTTGACCAGCACCTGAACGCCCGTACTGATAAAGCCTTCCGGAAGACTGGGATTATTCACTTCCATGTCCGGTAAGGCGACATTCCAGATTTTACGACAGGAATGACACTGAAAGTGCGCATGCTCATGTAACTCAACATCATAGTGAGCTACTTCGTCACCCGTTTCCAACACAGCCACCAGTCCCTTATCGAGTAAAATATTTACAGTATTGTAGACTGTTGCTTTGGAAAGAACGGAATCTTGACTATGTAAGTCCTGGAAGATTTTCTCACTGCTTGGATGGTCCAAATTGCGCAATAAATAATCCAGTATCATGACACGCTGTGTTGTGGGTTTGATTCCGGCTTGTTGCAATCTCTTGATTATTTCGTCCTTCGCCAAATTCGTCATTATATTCTAGTCGCTGTTTCAACAGCACCTCATCTTCACTTGTCTCGCATCAGCTTGTTGTTCGTTCCCTGAGCCAAGTCACCTGTTCTGTCCGAAACTATATTCATTCTAAACGAAACCGTGAGTTTATGTCAGTACTTTCAGCTTGTGAGCTGAATTCAGTTTGCGGAATTAGAGATTCCGGTAGAGACATATGAAAGCACGTCAAAAGACTCCAACCGGCTATCCTTTCGCAGATACAGCGGATGGTGAGGGTGCCCGCTTTTTGACTTTGCGCCGGCAGAGAACCATCGTGTGTCCAGCTCCTGCCCTCGCTGGATCATCTCCTTCAAACAAGCCCATAACCAGGGGCGCTTCTCAATGATGGTACCCCAGGCGGCCCAGACTGCGGGGCTGCCGCTCTTCTCCTGTTCCAAGGCGTAGGAAAACGCTTCCATATTTTCGCGATGCAAAAATTCATTCAACTCTCTATCCATGTCATCCGGTATGGTCGCTCTTTGGGCGTAAACATTGAACATGATAAAGCTGTCAAAACCGTTTCCCTTGGCTATCCTCTCCACTGATTTTAACGTGTTGTCCAGCGCCCCGGGCCGAGCTGTCGAAGGGTTGATTCCTATGCAAATTAAAGGATGTTCGCCGCGAGTACCCAGCATGTAGCGATACTCTGCATAATGATCAGGCACATAGAGCCAATCATCGGGCGAGTAATCCCTCACTTCTGGTGTTGTCGATATAAGAGCCTCGCGAAAGGTGAGAATCGTCTGCTCCTGAGATGCTCCTGCCGGTATGTGTCCCAAAGCTTCAACCTCTGAAATAGGCTACGCCGGCAGAGAAAATATCTTGAGGGCCGACCCCCGGAATGTTTCGTGCCACCTCAGGGTTCCACCGTTCACTATGCCCCATTTTGCCCAGAATACGTCCATCAGGACTCAGTAAGGCCTCTATGCCATCGACAGAACCATTGGGGTTAAATGGTCTGTGCAGGCTGACCTGTCCGAGATCATCGACATATTGAGCTGCCACCTGCTTGTTTGCCCATAGATTACGCAACGTCTCCTCATCTGCGACTAATCTGCCTTCGCCATGGCTGACAGGAATCAAGTGAATATCGCCTGCCTCAAGATTTCGGAGCCAGGGTGAATCGTTGTGTACAATTCGAGTATAAACGTAAGTAGATATATGGCGACCGATTTGATTGAAGGTCAACGTCGGACTGGTCTCCGATTGCGTACCGATGCTGCCGCCAGGTAAAAGACCCAGCTTGATCAACGCCTGAAAACCATTGCAAATGCCAAGAATCAAGCCATCTCTTTCGCGATAAAGGCGATCAATTGCCTCCATGACTTTGCTGTTGCGCATGACTGCAGTGATGAACTTCGCGGAACCCTCGGGCTCATCACCGCCGCTAAATCCACCCGGCAGATATAGGATCTGGGCTTGATCAATTGCGTCGGCCAAACGGTCCAAACTCTCATTGCAGGCCGCTTGAGACTGGTTTCTCAGGACAAGTGTCTCTGTTCGGCCGCCCGCTCGCTCAAAAGCGTTGGCAGAGTCAAATTCACAGTTCGTGCCCGGGAAAACCGGAATCAGGATCTGTGGCTTAGCCAGATCAGACTTCGGCAGCCAAAGGGAGGGAACGTCCTGACGTGTAATCGACTTGGGCGCGAGTCGTGACCAGCTCGCTTCCTGTTGCTGAGGGAAGATTCTTTCGAGGACCGCCGCGTGTTCTCCATAGAGCGCCTCAAAGTCCAGTGAGATATTTTCAAAGCTCAGTCTTCCATCAGTGCGTACGGAAGCGACTTCTATCCAGCCATCCTCAAGCAAGTTTTGCTTAAGCTTGGGATCAGCAGCTTCGACCAAAACCGCGCCAGGCCTTGCCGCTGTATAGAATGATGCGTCAAAATTCTCTGACAGCGCCACACCCACCTGGTTGCCTAAAGCCATTGTAAAGAGACTGTACAGCAAGCCCTGCGGCTCCAGAGACGACGCAGCTAAACAAGCCGGGTCGTGAACAGCGCGCGTGATTTTTTCGAGATGTGAACTGACCTCGGTCTGGCTCCAACGCAGTGGCATCTTGTCACCGGTTAAGACACGATCCAGGCCGCGATCCAGAAGGAATAGCGAAGCCCCATCTTCCGCTAGTAGACAGCGGCTTTTTACGCTGCCTGCAGGAGCGGTACCGACGGCGAAAGAGATCAAAGTCGGGGGAACTTCTTTTTCGCCAAAGGTGCCGGACATACTGTCTTTGCCCCCGATTGCCGGAGCAGAAAAGTCGATCTGAGCATCCAGCGCACCTAACAGTGCCTGGAAAGGCAAACCCCAGCGGCTGCTGTCGCGGGTAGCCGGAAAATACTCTTGAAAGCTTAGTCGAATTCGCTCAGGATCAGCCCCAGCTGCCCATAGCTTAGCCAAGGAGTCAAGGACAGCCAGGTAAGAGCCCTGGTAGGGATTGCGTTTCGTCCAATCCGGAACAAAGCCGAAAGACATTAGGGATGCCGTTGTGGAAACACCTTTCCGTAAAGGAATCAGAGACGCCATGATATTTTCCGGAGTGCGCTGGGTGCGGCCGCCGTAGGGCTGCAGAACGGTACCGGCACCGATCGAGCTGTCGAACATCTCACCTAAGCCCTGCTGGGAAGCAGACGTTAGGTCTGCCGCCTGACGACGAAGATCTTCGAACAGGGTTTCGGCTGTAAGCACATCAGAATTGGCCAAAGCCTCTCTTCCTGACACTACACGTACGTCAGCGAATTGCGGCGCACCGCTGCTGTCGATAAAGCTGCGTGCCAGGTCTACAATGCGTTCTCCGCGCCAATACATCCGCAAGCGTCCGCTATCTGTGACGTGTGCCACGATTGTAGCTTCCAGGTTTTCTTCATCGGCGGCCAGGCAGAAGGCATCGACATCTTCTTTGGCCAAAACCACTGCCATACGTTCCTGTGATTCAGAGATGGCAATCTCTGTTCCATCCAGCCCCTCATACTTCAGCGGAACCTTGTCGAGGTCTATATCCAGACTATCGGCAAGCTCGCCGATCGCTACAGACACTCCCCCCGCTCCAAAGTCGTTGCAGCGGCGGATGAGACGTGATACTTCCGGACGTCGGAACAGACGCTGAATCTTGCGCTCTTCCGGCGGGTTGCCTTTTTGCACTTCAGCAGCGGAGGTTTTGACCGAATGGATATCGTGCTCGCGTGAAGATCCCGTAGCACCACCAATACCGTCACGACCCGTGCGTCCCCCAAGAAGGACAATTACGTCGCCGGGCTCAGGTGTTTCGCGAACCACCTGATCAGTAGGCGCAGAACCGATCACAGCTCCGACCTCCATGCGTTTGGCAACATAATCCGGATGATATAGCTCACGTACCAGGCCCGTACTGAGGCCGATCTGGTTGCCGTATGAACTATAGCCCCGGGCAGCACCTGTGACGATATTGCGCTGGCTAAGTTTCCCTGGCAGAGTTTCCGACAACGGAGTTCGCGGATCTGCGGCACCTGTTACCCGCATGGCTTGATAGACATA
>JAAYZH010000033.1 GCA_012514965.1 Clostridiaceae bacterium
GTCCGTTTTTTGGCAGGAGGAGAGATCTTCGAGCAGAAGGTCGGTTTGCGCAAGGTCGAGGTCCGGGGTGATACGGTCTTCTTGAATGGCCAAAACATCAAGTTTAAGGGCACGAACCGCCACGATTCTGACCCGGTGACGGGCTTTACGATCAGCCGCGAACAGCTGCTGCAGGATCTGCGCCTGATGAAGGAACACAACATCAACGCCATCCGCACCTCGCACTACCCCAACGCGCCCTGGGCCTACGAGCTCTACAATCAGCTGGGCTTCTATGTGATAGACGAGGCGGATGTGGAAATGCACGGCGTCGTGCCTCTTTATGGCTCGGATTTTGCCCGCGGTCAGGTCGATCCCGAGCACACGGTGGCGGAGTCGTACTCTTTCCTGGCTTCCCAGGAGATTTTCGTGGAGGCGGTGGTGGATCGCGTCCAGCGAATGGTTCTGCGTGACCGTAACCAGTCTTGTATTGTCATCTGGTCGATGGGCAATGAGGCCGGCTATGGGCCTGGTTTCGAGCAGGCTTTGGCCTGGACGAAGGCCACTGACCCGAGCCGTCTCACCCAGTACGAAAGCGCGAATTATCAGCTGCCTTACTACAATTCAGACCTCAAACACCTGGACTTCGTGTCGCACATGTATCCGTCCTTTGACCAGCTTGATGAGTATATTCAGCGCGAGGAGGAGGGCAAGAAGCCTTATGTCCTGATCGAATTCATCCATGCCATGGGCAATGGCGCCGGTGACGTGGAAGGGTATATGCAGCGCATCTTCGACAATGACTGCATGAGCGGCGGTTTTGCCTGGGAATGGTGCGACCACGGGATTTTCAAGGGCTACGCGGACAATGGCCGCAAGATCTTCTTCTACGGCGGCGACTCCGGCGAGATGCCGCACGACGGCAACTTCTGCGTGGACGGTATGGTAACCCCGGACCGTCAGGCCAGTAATTCGCTGCGTGAGTATGCCAACGCGATTCGTCCGATTCGGGCCAAAGCAACACCTGAGATGCTGATGGAGGGCAAGGTCGAGCTGCGCAATATGATGGACTTTGTCAATGCGGGTGACCGTTATGAAGTGAATTTCGAGCTGGTGCGCGCGGGCCGGGCTTTGGCCGTCGGGACCATCGAAGAGCTCGATATTCCGCCGCACGAGAGCCGCGTCTTTGACCTCTCGATCGACAAGGAAGTCCTGGCTGACCTGGCTGCCGCCGAGGACGAGGGCTTTGCTCTGCCGGTCTACCTGCGCCTGGTCTATGTCACCTTGCTGGAGGACCAGCTGGTCCGTGAAGGCTTTGCGGTCGGCTTTGACCAGCTCTGCGTCACAGAGGGCAACCTCTCCGTGCTCGAGCACGCTTTCGCCGAATTCACCGAAGCCGACCTCCTGACCGACCTGCAGGCCGACGAGCTGGGCTTCACCTATGGCACCGAGCACCAGACCAGTGTGTGGGAAGGTGACCACGACGTCATCATCCAGGGCACGAACTTCAAGTATGTTTTCGATAAGCGCAAGGGCACCTTCAGCCGCATGGTCTTTAACCAGAACACCTTGCTGGCCAAACCCATCGAATACAATATCTGGCGTGCTCCCACAGACAACGACATGTACATCGCCCACGAATGGCGCAAGGCCGGTTTCGACCGCGTCCAGACCCGGGTCAAAGACATCGACCTGGATGTGGAAGACACCGAAGTTACGATCAAGGCTCGCGTCACGCTGGCGCCTGTTTCGCTCCAGTCTGTCCTCGAGATCGAGGCTGAATGGGTCGTCGAGGAGAGCGGTGTCGTGCGCGTCTATCTGCAGGCGGACCGCAACCGCAACCAGCCCTGGCTGGCCGATTTCCCGGGCTGGCCGCTGCCTGAATCCAAGAAGGCTCTGGCCGAGCAGGGGGTACCCTTCCTGCCGCGTTTTGGCCTCCGCCTCTTCCTGCCCCGCACTTTCGAAGAGCTCAGCTATTTCGGTGCCGGTCCCTTCGAGAGTTACGAAGACAAGCGCTGCGCCACCTGGATTGATCGCTTCGACAGTACCGTCAGTCACGAGCATGTGGACTACATCAAGCCCCAGGAGAACGGCAGTCATTGTGACACGCTGGCCCTGCTGCTCTCCGAGGAAGACGGTGAAGCCCTGGCCGTTGAGGGCGATGACGCCTTCTCCTTCAGTGTTTCGCACTACAC
>JAAYZH010000298.1 GCA_012514965.1 Clostridiaceae bacterium
CCAAGTCCGAATCGTTTCAGCAACTTCCTTGCAGCCGCATAGGATTCCGGATGGACCGATGTATTGTCCAGCGGCTCATCACCATTATGGATACGCAGAAATCCCGCACATTGCTCGAAGGCTTTCGGGCCCAGGCGTGGAACTTTCTTCAGCTCGTCACGTTTATTGAAGCCGCCATGCTCCTGTCTATACGCCACGATGTTTTTGGCTACCGTATCATTAATACCCGCGATGTGGCGCAGCAAGGCCTGCGACGCAGTGTTGAGGTCACACCCGACCTCATTCACACAGTCTTCCACGACCGTGTCCAGGCGGGCAGTCAGCTCTTTCTGATTCATGTCATGCTGGTATTGGCCTACACCCAAGGCTTCCGGCTCAATTTTGACCAATTCGGCCAAAGGATCCTGCAGACGCCTGGCCAAAGAAATTGCGCTCCGGACGGACACGTCGAGGTCCGGAAACTCAGCTGCCGCCAGCGGCGACGCCGAATACACGGAAGCACCCGCTTCATTCACAATGAGCATAGGTAAGGTCAGATCAGCTTCAGCGAGAACTTTCTGAGCAAATTGCTCGGTCTCCCGTGTGGCTGTTCCGTTGCCGACCGCGATAACCTCTACCCCATAACGCTTGATCAAACGCAGCAGAGTCGCTGAGGAATCCCTCTCCCGAGCCTGCGGGGGCAGCGGGTAGATATGATCCGTATCCAGTACCTCGCCTTGCTTGCCGCTTACAGCCAGCTTACAGCCATTGCGATAGCCCGGATCCATGGCAAGCACAACCTTATCACGCAGCGGAGGGGCCAAAAGCGTCGCCCGCAAATTTGCCGAGAAAATCTGCATGGCTTCTTCATGCGCCCGGGCTGTCAACTCCGCCCGCAGCTCGGTCTCCAGCGAAGGCTTCAAGAGGCGTTTCCAGGCATCCAAACAGATCTGCGCCACGATATCCTGCTTCTCAGCCTGCACAGTGAAGAAGTGTTCCAAAATTGCCTGTGGATCAATCTGCGTGCTATTCATTTCGACCTTAAGCCAGCCTTCTTTCTCACCGCGATTGATAGCCAGCACCTGATAGCCCTTGATACGGGGCCAAGGCTCCGCGAACTCATAATACAGCCTGTAGACCGAGTCTCCCTCCTGCTTCTGTCTGGAAACAAGACGTGCTTCGCGCAGAAGGGCCCTTCGCAAACGTTCGCGAACCGCGGCAGAATCGGCAAGCGCTTCAGCGAGAATATCGCCGGCACCGACTAACGTTGCTTCCACATCGGGAAAAGCTTCTGATCCTGCTAGTTCAGCAGCCAGGCGCATAACTTCCTGTCGCGCAACCTTGGGACTCTTTATTGCCTGGGCCAGTGGCAGCAAGCCTGCTTCACGGGCAATCATGGCCCGGGTGCGACGTTTAGGCCGGAATGGACGGTAGAGATCTTCGAGCTCCGCCATGGAGGCGGCAGAGAAAATGGCCTGTTCAAGTTTGCTGTCCAGCTTGTCTTGCTCACAGATCAAACGCATAATATCTTCACGTCGTTGTTCCAGCTGGCGAATGCGGTCCAGACTTCGTTCTAGCTCGCGCAGCTTCTGATCGTCCATGTTGCCTGTCACCTCTTTACGATATCGTGCAACAAAAGGAACTGTGTTTCCGTCATCAAGTAAAGCCGCAGCCGCAGCCACGTCCTTGACAGGCAGCTCGAGCTCGCTCGCTATTCTTTGGAAAATCGCTTGATCATTCGCCATCTCACACCTCTTTCAAGGGCTCTATTTTAGCACGAAGCTTAACGGCGAGGGATGGCAAAAATGACAAAATGAGTTCGGGGGGG